>JAGWBO010000068.1 GCA_021295855.1 Pseudomonadales bacterium
CGCCTCGGTAGTCGCGAATACCGTATTTCTTCGTGTACGTATAGTCAGCGTGTGCTGGTCGAAACACATCCTTTATCGCGGTGTAATCGCGACTGCGCTGGTCCTCGTTCTCTATGAGCAACCCGATGGGCGTTCCCGTCGTCTTACCTTCAAAAACGCCTGACAAGATTCGAACTAGATCGTCTTCGCGCCGCTGAGTTGTGTATTTCGACTGACCCGGCTTACGGCGATCCAGATCGCCCTGCAAGTCGGCTTCGCTTAGTTCGAGACCTGGCGGACAGCCGTCAACGACAGCGCCAAGCGCTATACCGTGACTTTCACCAAACGTCGTGACACGGAAAAGTTGCCCAAATGTATTACCCGCCATGCTTTAACTGCCTTCAACGCAGCTCGACTAACGGGAAACCTGACGCATTAGGCTCGGTACAACCACTTCCACTCGGCTCAGCTTGCGTCCCTCGACGGGTACCAATGGTCCTACTCCCATTGCCTTCGGCTCAACGGGGGATTCTTCAGCCAATAGACCAGCAACCTCTTCGGCGCATCTTCCACTCGCTTCAATAAGCGGATCCGTCGCACCTGAAGCATGCATATGGCACACCACATAGACATCCTGAGAAACCAGATTCAACATCTGCTTTGCGATCGCACTAATGACCGCCTTTGCACTGTCATCAATTGAACCATCGCGCGCTGGCGTCACGTTGCGAATAACCGCAATGCCTGTAGCGTTTAGCGAATCAGCAAAGCCTCGGTTCTCGTCGAACGTGACCGGGGCACTTGGCTTAACTTCCTCAATATGTGCAATCACGCGCTTGTTCCCGCGCTCGACGACGTATAGCGCGACCAATGTCTGGTCGGAGCGTTCTCCGAGTACGTACGCAGCGTAGGATTGCTGACGATCAGGCGCAGAGAGGCTACGTACACGAAATATCTGGCTCGCCCAGATCGTGGCACGTCCACAGTCCGGTCCGTCGCACGTAAAAAGCATCGTGCCTCCGAGGCGATCAAGCTGCGACGTGTACCAGCGAAGGGCATCCTCGCGGCTGACGCCACGTGGCATTTCAAAGGTGATCTTCTGACCCGTGCCCGAGAAACGCACAGAACTCTCAAACGAGACGTCGCGCTTTATCTTGTCGACAGACGCATATATGAAATCATACGCGCCTTCTATTCCCCCGTATTCAATGATGGTAGAGGCTGTATATCTAGACAGCAAATTACTATCTGACGAACCTGGAACGTCGCCTAAAACTGCAAACGAACCAAGTGTAAGGACACACGAAATCAGGCGTTTCATAGTTGTATTGGATTATAGATAGCGGTCAAAAACTGGCTGTCAGCCGAAGATTAATCGGAAATTGTGGATTCGACATCTGGTTGTTGTTGCGAAGTCATCAGTTCTCCAATCACAGCAAGCATGTTTTCTTTACGAAAAAGTACTCTATATGCACCGTCTACGAGTGGCATATATACGTCCAATTCTTCTTTCTTTTGATACACGACTTTAAGTGTATTTACTCCTTCTGCCAGCTTACCCAGTTTCTCTTGGGCTTCGTCCAAACTCCTCCCTTGAGCGAGCTGGGAGCCGAGCTGAAAGTTACGCGAATGCGGGGAGGTACACGTAGCGATCAAGTCCCCGACCCCGGAAAGCCCGAGGAAAGTCATTGCATTAGCACCCATTGATTGTGCGAAACGGTTCATTTCCGCGAGACTTCTAGTCATCACCATCGCTAGTGCATTCTGACCCACTTGCAGCGTGGTCGCCATTCCGCAAATGATTGCATAGATATTCTTCAATGCACCACCGAGCTCAACTCCGTATACGTCCGAATTACCATAGATGCGAAATCGAGAACTTTGTAGGTGTTCTTGAACGACTGCGACGAGTTTTTCGTCCTCACTTGCGATCACAGTACCCGCAAATTGACCTGCGGCAATCTCCTCGGCCAAATTTGGACCACTCAATACGCCAACAACCGCATGCTCAATCTCGTCTTTCACGATCTGACTCATGAGTTGAAAGGGCGTTGCTTCTACACCTTTGGTGCCGCTAACGACATACGCACCAGGGGTAACGTATTCAGACATCGCTTGTGCAACTTCTCGGAATGATTCACTCGGTACCGTAACGAAAAGCAGCTCACTGCTCGAAGCTGCCAGATCGAGGTCCGATGTAGGCTGCACGCTATCGACAAGCTTGTGACCGGGCAGATAACGTCGATTCTCACGCTCCCGTAGCATGTCTTGCAACTGTTGCTCATCGCGCAGCCACAGATAAGTCTCACAACCGTTGCGAGCCAGGATGTTTGCGATCACGGTACCGAAATTGCCGGCACCAATCACAGCGGTTCTCAAACGCGGTGCTCCAAAAGCTCCGCCAAAATGCCGTTGACTCGTCTCACATACACGGCGGTGTCAACGTCCAACGAACCATACGAGAGACGCGCTTGATCGAGCAATGTTCGTGTAAGGTCCTCGAATTTGGTATCGTCCTCAAGCTCCTTCAGTCGTTGCACTAAAGGATGTGCCATATTGAGTTCGAGCTTGAGTTTCTCTTCACCTAGAAACTGTTGGGTGTCTTTCAACATATTGCGGACACCCCGACTAATCCACGGTCGTTCGCGAACAAGACACGAGGCCGATTCGTGCAGGCGTTGCGAAGCCGTAACATCCGAGAGCGACTCATCCTTCAGCAGATCTTTGACGCGAGTTAACAATTTCTCGTCATCTTCATCCGATTCAACCGCAGCATCCTTCTCTGCATCAGCTCTCGTGGGTAGCTCTACGTCCGCAAGCGAGATGTCTTTGAATGCGTGGTCGTCAAACTCCTTGAATCGTTCGACGATATACGAGTCGAAATCGTCACTCAGCAGAAGGACTTCAATCCCTACGTCCGTGTAGTGTTCGAGAAGTGGATTGTTACGCAAGCTCAATGCTGATTCGCCGACGAGATAGTAGATCTCCTTCTGGTCGTCTGCAGCTCGTTCCAAATAATCCTCTAGTCCGATCGTCTGTTCCGAACCTTCACTGTGCGTCGACGCGAATCGCATCAGTTTGTAATAGCTTTCGTCGTAAGGCTGATCCCAATCGTAGGCTACCTTCATCTGGTGACCAAACTCCTGCCAAAAAGCGTTGTAACTGTCCGCGTCCTTCTTAGCATGGCTCAACAGACTATCGACGACCCGCTTCACCACAGCATTCCGAACCGTACGAATCTGATCATTCTCTTGAATCGTTTCACGTGACATGTTCAAGGGCAAATCGCGAATGTCGACGACGCCTTTCACGAAATTGAGATTGTCAGGGAGAAACAGATCCAGTTGATCTGTGATGAATACGCGTTGCGCATACAACTTCAAGCCATGACTCTTCTCAGTCATCGCAAACATGAACGGTGCTTTGCTAGGAACGTAAATCAGGCTCGTGTAATCGACCTTGCCTTCGATCTTGTTGTGTGCCCACAACAATGGATCCTGAAAGTCGTGTGAAACACTCTTGTAGAACTCTTTGTATTCGTCGTCGCTAATTGCGTTCTTAGGTCGACTCCAGAGTGCTGTCGCGGTGTTGAGCTGCTTCGGTTCGGAGTCTTCCCCAGCAACGTCTACGATCCATACGGGGACGTCAACGTGATCACTATATTGCTTCACGATATCCCGTAATCTGAACTCGTCGGTAAACTCCCCCGCGTCCTCTTTCAAAATCAGTTCGATCGTGGTGCCACGAGCGTGCTCGTCGACATCTTCAACTGTGAAATCCGCCTCGCCTGACGATACCCACTTCGCGGCTTCATTCGTACCAGCCTTTCGGCTCGTCACGTTAATCTGGTCCGCTACCAAAAACGCGCTGTAAAAGCCAACCCCGAATTGACCGATAAGCTGAGACGCTTCCTGTTGATCATCGTCGAGAAGTTCGAAAAACTGCTCTGTTCCTGATTTAGCAATCGTGCCAAGATTTTCAATCAGTTCGTCTCTGGACATACCGATGCCGTTGTCCTCGATCGTTAGCGCATTGCATTCGGTATCGAATTTGATATGAATGCCTAGATCGCCGTCTGCATCTAGAAGCGTCGCATCCGAGAGCGATTCAAATCGCAATTTATCGATCGCATCAGCTGCATTGGAGATTAACTCGCGCAAGAACACTTCCCTATTGGAATACAGGGAGTTGATCATCAATTTCAGAAGTTTCTGCGCTTCGGTTTGAAATGAATGAGTTTCTGTCGTCACGATAGTAGGTACGTCCGTTGAAGGAGAGTGTTGAAGATTTCTACGCGATCAACGAGGGTTTGATCACGCGGGAATTTTGGCTAGCTTGACGAAAGGTTCAAGTCTTTGAGTAGCTCGCCAATTTCGGCCAGATTGTTGACGGTTTTTGCGCCAGCTTCGCGCAGCGCAGCAAATTTTTCTTCGGCAGTGCCTTTGCCGCCGGCGATGATTGCCCCAGCATGCCCCATGCGTTTGCCTTTAGGTGCGGTAACGCCTGCAATGTATGCGACAACCGGCTTTGTTACGTGATCCGCAATGAACTCGGCGGCTTCTTCTTCCGCCGAACCGCCAATCTCGCCAACCATCACGATCGCTTTGGTTGCAGGATCATCCTGAAATAGCTGCAATACGTCGATGAAGTGAGTGCCTGGTAGCGGGTCGCCACCGATGCCAACACATGTCGACTGTCCAAGTCCTATGTCTGTCGTTTGTTTGACTGCTTCATACGTCAATGTTCCCGAACGCGAGACCACACCTACCTTGCCAGGTAAGTGAATCTCGCCCGGCATGATGCCGATCTTGCATTCGCCGGGCGTGATAACACCTGGACAATTCGGACCAATGATTCGCGTTGCCGAACCGTTGAGATGATGCTTTACGCGAAGCATGTCTAAGGTCGGAATGCCCTCGGTAATGCAAACAATCAACTCAATCCCTGCGTCCACGGCTTCCAGTATCGAGTCGTAGCAGAATCGAGCAGGTACGTATATGACGGAAGCAGTAGCACCTGTTGCTGATACCGCGTCGACAACCGTGTCAAAGACTGGTAGCCCGAGATGTTCTGAGCCGCCTTTACCCGGAGTTACGCCACCGACCATTTGGGTGCCGTACGCGATCGCTTGCTCGGTATGAAGCGTTCCTTGTGAACCGGTGATACCTTGGCAAATGACCTTGGTTTGCCTATCTACGAGAACACTCATGCTGCCGCCATCACTTTGGTTGCCGCGACTGCCTTCTCCGCTGCTTCGGGGAGTGTCGCCGCAGCAATGATGTTGAGTCCGCTCTCTGCAAGTATTCGGGAGCCTTCCTCTGCACTGTTGCCGTCGAAGCGCACAATGACAGGAACTTCAACCCCAACTTCCTGAACCGCTCGCACGATGCCGTCAGCGATATCCGCACACGAGACAATACCGCCGAAGATGTTGATCAGTACGGCTTTCACCTCTGGATCCGCCAAGATAATCTTGAATGCCTGCGACACTGATTCAACCGTTACGCCACCACCTACATCGAGAAAGTTCGCCGGCATCCCGCCCCGCAATTTCACTAAGTCCATAGTGCCCATCGCCAACCCGGCGCCGTTGACCATACAACCGATGTTGCCGTCAAGAGCAACGTAACTGAGGTCAAACTCGGCAGCTTGAGCTTCTCGTTCGTCGTCCTGGCTGGGATCGTTCAGTGCAGCCAACTTCGGATGGCGGAATAGCGCGTTACTATCGATGTTTACCTTCGCATCTAAACAATGGATATTTCCTTCGGTCGTGATTACGAGTGGATTGATCTCGACCAACGAGCAATCGAGTTCCTCGAACATCCGACAAAGGTTCATGAATAACTGTGTAAATTGAGTAATCTGAGGTCCCGCCATGCCCAATCGAAAAGCAAGTTCACGACCTTGATATTCTTGAGGACCAAGACCCGGATCGATTGACGCACGAAATATCTTCCCAGGGGTCTCTGCGGCGACTTTTTCGATTTCCACGCCACCTTCCGCCGAGGCCATCACGACAACACGCGCCGTCGAGCGATCAATCACCACGCCAAGGTACAACTCAGTGTCGATATCTGTAATCTCTTCGACATAGAGCAGGGAAACCGGCTGCCCGTCTTCAGCTGTTTGAACAGTATGAATTCGATTCCCAAGCCAATGATCGGCAAACGCTCGGATTTCTTCTTCACTCGAAACCAGTCTTACACCACCTGCTTTACCTCGTCCACCCGCATGCACCTGAACCTTGATAACACATTGGTCCCCACCGAGTTCTGCTGCGGCGGCAACCGCTTCGTCGGCGGACCGTACGACACGTCCAGTTGAGACTGGCAGACCATATTTCGCGAACAGTTCTTTACTTTGGTATTCGTGTAGATTCATATGTGTGGCTGTTTAAGTGAGAACCGAAGTTCGAGAGCTATTTTCCTCTGCGACGGTTGACCGTATGAATGGCGTGTCCAGCAACACCTAACGCAGCTTCATGGACGGCTTCGGAAAGCGTCGGGTGCGCGAACATGATCAGTCCTAGATCTTCAGCCGTAGCGCCAAACTCCATCGCAATCACGGCTTGTGCTATCAACTCTGACGCTTGCGGTCCGAATATGTGAACACCGAGGATTCGGTCTGAATCTGCGTCCGACACGACCTTTACGATGCCTTCCGCATCCGCGCTGGCGAGCGCTCGGCCGTTTGCCGCGAATGAAAACGTACCGGCCTTGTAGTTTGCGCCGGTATCACGCAACTCTTGCTCGGTCTGCCCAACCCACGCGATTTCAGGATGTGTGTAAATGACCGATGGAACGCAATCGTAATTGACCGCAGGTTTGGACCCGGCGATACGTTCAGCGACCATGATGCCTTCTTCCATGCCTTTGTGCGCGAGCATAGGACCGCGTACAGCGTCACCAACCGCGTATACGTCTGACGCGTCTGTCTCACACTGCTCATTCACGAATATGAAACCTCGTTCATCGAGTTTCACCGGACTATCGTCGCTCAGTAGCTGATCCGAATAGGGGGCACGCCCTACCGCCACAATAAGCTTGTCACACTCGAGGGTCTGCTCTTCATCGTTTACGAGATACGTCACAGTCACACCGTCGCCATGGTTCTCGCTGCTCAGCACCCGGGTGCCTAATCGGATGTCCAGACCTTGACCCGAAAACGCTCGTAACGCATCTCGAGCAATCCGTTCGTCGGCACTCGGGAGGAACTTCTCAAGCGCTTCTAGGACAACCACTTCGGAGCCAAAGCGAGCCCACACGCTCCCAAGTTCCAGGCCAATAATGCCTGCACCTATGACACCGAGTCGTTTAGGAACTTCCGTAAAAGACAGTGCACCGGTCGAATCTACGATGCGATCATCGTCTACGGGAGCTGCACCGATTCGCATCGGTTCAGATCCAGTCGCAAGGATGACATGCTTTGCGTTGAGTATCTCTTCAGATCCGTCATCCTTGGTGACTTTAACGTCAGAACCCGGCAACAAAGACCCCACTCCGTGGTAAGCCGTGACGCCGTTACCGCTGAACAACATCCCTACTCCGCCGGTCAGCTTCGCAACAACCTGTTCTTTGTGCGCAAGCACCCCTCGCAAGTCGAGTTCTACGTTTGCGACCTTCAACCCCAACGCTTCGTAATGACTCGTAGCCTCATAGCGGTGGGAGACGTCAAGGAGGGTTTTGGAAGGAATACACCCAACATTGAGGCATGTTCCACCCAAAGACGGCTTGCCGTCTGCGTTCAAAGTCTTATCGACGCACGCGACGCTCATGCCAAGCTGTGCAGCACGAATCGCGGCGTGGTAACCCGCGGGTCCGGCGCCGATCACGACGATATCGTAGGAATTACTCACTGTATATAACCTATGTCAAAGCTCAAGGAGAATACGCGCGGGATCTTCAATCATTCCTTTGATCGTGACCAAGAACTGCACCGCTTCCTGGCCATCGATAAGACGATGGTCATAGGAGAGCGCTAGGTACATCATCGGGCGCACCACGATCTCACCGTCCTCCACCACCGGACGGTCCTGAATTTTGTGCATCCCTAATATCGCGGTCTGCGGTGGATTCAGAATCGGTGTCGACATCAACGAACCAAAAACACCACCATTGGAGATGGTGAACGTACCGCCGGTCATTTCATCGATCGATAGCTTATTTTCTCGTGCCTTCGCGCTGTATTCCGTAATCTGATCTTCAATCTGATGTAATCCCAATGCATCGGCGTCGCGTACGATCGGAACCACTAGACCACGTTCCGTACTCACCGCCACACCGACATCGTAGTAACCGTGGTACACCACATCGTCACCATCAAGCGACGCATTCACGGCCGGGAAGCGCTTAAGGGCTTCCACGGCAGCACGTACAAAAAAGCTCATAAAGCCGAGCCGCGTACCGTTGTGACGCGCTACGAATTCGTCTTGATACTGACGACGCATTCGCATGATCGGATCCATGTTCGCTTCGTTAAACGTCGTCAACATCGCCGATGGTTGCGCGCAATCTCGTCATCGGAACGCGACGCTCAACCCGAGCGTCAGAGTCAAGTGCGGTCAACGGTCCTAGCCCGTCGCTGGTCGACTCGTCCTGATGCGTTGGTTTCTCTTCCGTTGCCGGCTCGACTCGAATTTCGTCGATTGTCCTTGCGACGTCGTCTTTCGTGACCATACCCGAACGACCCGTGCCGGTAATAGTGGATAGGTCGAGATCGTGTTCTGACGCGAGTTTACGAGCGGCGGGAGATGCCGCGACCTCAGCTGGTTCATCATCACTTTCCGCTTCAGCATTCACGGTTTCACTCGTAGGTGCGAGGGCAGACTCGTCAATTGAACAAAGGACTTCCTCACTTTCGAC
>JAGWBO010000069.1 GCA_021295855.1 Pseudomonadales bacterium
GTCTCGCAAGATGGCCGCACCAATCTCTGAAGCAAGGTAATGTTGAGTTGACACCATACCGCCACGACCGATTACCGCGGGTTTGCGAAGGGTCCAGTGTTCTTGAGCTAGTTTTTGTTGCATACGGCGAATTGTCGTTTAAGAGTGGCGATCGGTTCTGGTACTAGTTGGTTCACCGAATTGTTGAGGCGTGTAACGAGGACGTAGTCGTCGATGGTCTTGCGATGGATCAAACTCGCGTCGGCAATGCTGCTATGCTCTGTTCTCGCGGTGTTAGTACTCTAGAAATTCATGTCGAAGGCAATTGAACTTGCAGACGAAGCTTGGCGGTTGCGCGCGAAGGCGATTAGGGAAAGAATGTCCGGCGAGGAAGCGTTAGGTGTGGTTTCGATGTGCATTAGCTTGCTCGAAAGAGCGAGGTCGACAGCCGTGGAGGAAAGCGATGATTACGGTTTGGCCTACGCATTGAACAAACTTGCTCATTTGTGTAGCGACCGGCAAGGGCGTACATCGGCGATCGAATTACTACGGGAAGCCGCGGACGCAGGCCGCCGCGCTCAGAGCGGATTACTCGAAGGCGAAGCACTGCGGCATTGGGCTGATCATCTGCGGCACGAGAACAGACTAGATGAAGCTGAATCCATCTACTGGCGTGCACTGCAGTCTCTGCAGTCTGATCCCAATACCGCACCGTTGTCGTTGGGTAATGCTTACCGACCATTGGCGATCTTGTACGCGGTACGTGGCGATGTCGCCAAAGCCATTCGGCATTGGGAAGAAGCGCGTCAGCTATACGTTAGAGCAGGAATCGTCGCCGGTATTGAGGAATGCGACGCCAATTTGGCGAAGCTCAAGAACCGCATAGATTTAAGTTGAGCGTCTAGTTCTCTAGCAGGGATGCTGCTTTACTTGAGAGCGATACACCGCGCGAACCCATACGCATCGGATTGCGGTCGTGTCCGTTCGTGAGATAACAGAAAGAAAGACCAGAAACAGGATCTGCCCACGCAATTTGTCCACCGGCGCCACCATGCCCGAATGCGGTGGCCGAATTTGAGTGCCCGAACCCTCTGAAGTTTCGTTGCTCATTACCAGCGACCACGACACCGAGAGCGCGATTGACGCGATGTCCCATTAACGGATCGACATAGTCGCCGCTAATCACATTAAGCGCGAAGTCAAGTGTATCTCGGCGCCAAATCGTCTCGCCATTTTTAGCGCCGCCAATTAGCAATCCCTGATAGAACAACGTCATTGCGGCAGCGGTCATGATGCCGCCTCCTCCAGGTACGCCGACGGCTCGCACTTCCGGTTGGTTGAAGGAGAGGATTGCGTCTTCGGTGACTTCTGTGACGGGCGGTTCTGGCACTCCTAAGCGAGCGTAGTCTTCGCTTGTGAGCGGATCTCCGACGTGTTCTAGCGTCATGACTCGATCGTTCTCACTTTTAGGCAGTCCCACGTAGAAATCTCTGAGACCAAGCGGTTCCACGATGCGGGTTTGGATGTAATCGCGAAAATCCATGCCGGTCTTACGTTCGACGATTTCCGCAATGACCCACATGCTAGATGTTGGGTGGTATTCGAACTTTGAACCAGCTCGCCAGACGCGAATTACGATCGTTCCATTCAATCGGGCGGAATGGCGCCATGGGAAAACCAGCGGTATGCAGAAATAACTGCACAACTTTGATGGATTCCTTGCCATTCGTTGCGAACTCAGGAATGATGTCGGCGACGGTCTCATTGATGTCCAACATGCCATCTTGAATGGCCAGCCATGCCGCAGCGGACATGACGGCTTTGGTGCTGGAAAACACCGGAAATAGTGAGTCATCGCGTGCAGACCCGAGCGACTCCTGCCAAATTACTTCACCGTCCTTCGCAACCGCATACTGCGCAGCGTGAAGCAACCCCTCATCAATCTCCTTACTTGCGCGTTGGCGGAGCACATCTAATTTCTTGGGATTCCCTCCCGCATTGAGGAAAGCAGTTTCGGCCACAGGTCGCATCCATCAGGTCAGATATACGCGCGCCATTATGCAATTGACGTGTCGATGAACGCACCTGTCTTAGAAGATTGGCGTAATCGTCGCGGAAAGTAACAAGCCGTGTGTTCGGTGGTTGGTCTCTACAATCTTCCGCTTATTTTGAAACGTAGACATAGTGGCGGCACATCAGGCTGGATTTGTTGAGTCAATAGGCAAAACTCCTTTGATTCGTTTAAACGCAGCTTCAGAAAGTACTGGTTGCGAGATATACGGCAAGGCGGAATTTCTAAACCCTGGTGGATCGGTTAAAGATCGAGCCGCTTGGTGGATGATCCGCGAAGCTGAGAAGAGCGGGGAACTAAGACCTGGTGGTACCGTGGTTGAAGGTACGGCTGGCAATACAGGGATTGGGCTTGCACATATTTGCAATGCTCGAGGATATAAGTGTGTTATCTACATGCCGGACAACCAATCACCGGAAAAGGTTGAAATCCTTCGAACACTAGGCGCAGAGGTACGCGTAGTACCGACCGTACCCTATAAGGATGACAACAACTATCAGAAGCAGGCTGGCCGATATGCAGCGACCCTTAACCATGCCGTCTGGGCAAATCAGTTTGATAACACTGCGAATACGCTCGCCCATTACGAGTCAACAGGTCCTGAAATTTGGGAAGACACAGACCATGAAGTATCTGCGTTCGTGTGCTCTGTCGGTACAGGTGGCACCATTGCAGGGGTCTCGCGCTACCTCAAAGAGCAAAACGAGGAGGTTCAAATCATCCTGTCGGATTGCATGGGTAGTGCACTCTACAACCATGTGACAACTGGAGAGACCGTTATGAGCGAAGGTCCGTCAATCACTGAAGGTATCGGCAATAGTCGCGTTACGGATAACTTCGCGGAAGCTCGGGTTGACTGGGCTGTGCAGATTCCTGACCAAGCGATGGTTGACCTTGTTTACCGTATCTTGAGGGAGGAAGGTTGGTTTCTTGGCTCAAGCAGTGGGATCAATATCTGTGGCGCAATTGAGGTAGCTAAGAAACTAGGACCCGGTCACACTGTGGTGACGATGTTGTGCGACACCGGCAACAAATATCAATCACGACTTTTTGATCGAGAATGGCTCGCGACACAGAATCTGACTGTGAGCGATTAAGGCGCGGGAATTTGGACTCGTGCGGGTGTCAATGGTAGGCCACTAACGTCGGCCTCGTAGCGGTATACGCCACCGTTACGATCGCCTTCGACACCATTTGAACCCGAGACTATATAAAGGGTTCGTAGACCGGATCCCCCGAAACAAACGCTCGTACACATGGGTACGGGGATTGAGATAAACGCGTGTTGACTCCCATCAGGTTCCAAAACTGCAACGCCACCGGCGCCGGCATTCGCTACCCAAATCGAGCCGTCTTCAGCTACCGCTAGTCCGTCTGGTGCGCCAGTTTCAAATTCGTGAAAAACCTCACGGGGTTTAAGGTCTCCATTACGTCCAACTTCGTACCGATAGATCTGACCACGTCTCGAATCCGAGTGATAGAGTGTTCTCCCGTTTGGGCTAAATCCCAAGCCATTGGTGAGTTGCACATCCTCGGCGACGACGCGACTTTTCCCGTCGAGATCAATGACGTACAGGTTACCAGCACGTGGTTCAAGCCCGTCGTCAAAAACAGGACTCGAGCCAAGTGATCCGACATAGATGCGTCCTGCTGCATCCGTCGTCAAGTCGTTATACCCGACGTTGCCGTTATCAGGATCCCGATCAAGCAACAGAATGCTCTCACTTTCACCAAATCGTTTGAAGGATACGTTCTTTCCGCTGACTACCATCCCATCTTCCGCATGGATGGCCATGCCGCCGATTCCGCGTCGGTGTTCGAATACAGGATTTACCTCTTTGCTTTCGTTCACGGCATATACGCCACCAAAGATGACGTCGCTAAACAGTAGACCGTGATCGCCGTGCCAGACGGGACCTTCCACTAAGCCGTAGCCATTAACTACAGGTTCAGGCTGTTCAAGGATGTCGCGATTCTTTGGATCCATGCGGATATCTGGATCCGGCGAAGGAATTGCCGACAGAAGGAGTTTCGTGTAGTTTCGTTGCGGGTGGTCGAAGACGTGGTCAACATCGCCTCGCTCTACCACAACTCCGTTGTGCATGACTAGAACGTTGTTGCATATATGACGCACAACCGCGAGGTCGTGGGCGACAAAAATGTAAGTTAGGTGAAGGGTTTTCTGTAGATCCTCAAGTAAGTTGATGATCTGCGCTTGAACCGAAACATCTAGTGCGGAAACGGTCTCGTCGCAAACGACGAGATTCGGATTCAAGATAAGTGCACGAGCGATTCCGATGCGTTGGCGTTGACCGCCAGAAAACGCATGGGGATACCGCGTTAATGAGTCTTGGCTGAGCTGGACGAGATCAAGCATCTCGCGAACTCTCTCGAGCCGTTCGTTGCTATTTCCCTCGTGGTGAATGATCAGAGGTTCTTCAATGATCTGCCTAACTGTCATGCGCGGGTTGAGAGATGAGTAGGGATCCTGAAAGACCATCTGCATTTCTTTGCGGAGAGGCACCAGTTCGTTATGTCGCAAAGATGAAAGCGATACCCAACCTATTTGTTCGCTATTGAACTCCACTGTACCGCCGACGTCAGGGTCGATTGCTCGGAGGATGCAACGAGCCAAGGTCGTTTTGCCGGACCCTGACTCACCAACGACACCAAGCGTATCGGCTCTCTTAAGATCGAACGAAACGTCTCGAAGCGCGACATGCTTATCGAATGTCTTGCTAAGGTGCCTTACCTTTAGGATTAGGTCATCGTCATTCGACATCGAGAATACTCAAGGCAAACTCACCAATCGTCCGTCGCCAACACTTTTCAAAGGGAATGGCGTCGTAATGTCAGCGTCACCAACCGCCGTTGCGATCGTCGAAAGACGCACGTTTTTGGGCACGTTGCCGGGAATAGCCGCCAGCAAGCCTTTGGTGTAGGGGTGAAGTGGATCCTTCAAAACCTGCCGCACCGTGCCTATTTCCAACACGCGTCCTTGATACATGACGACGACGTAATCGGCGATTTGAGCGACAATGCCGATGTCATGGGTGATGAAGATGATCGAATTGCTTAACTCGGCCTGTAGGTCTTTGATAAGAGTCAGAATCTCAGCCTGAATGGTCACGTCCAGCGCTGTCGTCGGCTCATCGCAGATAAGGACCTCAGGATTGCAGACCAGCGCCATTGCGATAACCACTCGTTGTCGCATGCCTCCCGAAAACTCAAACGGGTACATTTCAATACGGGTGTCTATGTTGGGAATACCTACCCGTCTTAGCATGTCACGGGCTTCCGCCATCGCTCCTTCTTTTGATACGTCACGATGACATAGGATCGCTTCGGACACTTGATTGCCAACTCGATGGACAGGCGATAAAGCGGTCATGGGTTCCTGGAACACCATGCTAATCAGACCGCCGTGCAGTTCATAGATGCGTGGGTCACGATCACGGATCGCTACGATGTCAAAAGGCTCGGTCCTTGATGGATTGAATTGAATTGAACCGCTAACGATCTTGCCAGGAGGTTGAAGCAGACGCATGATGCAGTTAGCCGTAACTGATTTCCCGGATCCTGACTCACCGACGATTGCTGTAACTTTGCCACGCGGCACATCAAAGTTGACGTCGTTAAGTGCGTTTGTGACTCCCGTGTCGGTTTGGAAGCGTACGCCTAAATTTCGGATTTCGAGAATGTTGTCCGTCATCATTGGCCACCCATGTTGTACGGATCTGCCGCATCGCGCAAACCGTCGCCGAGCACGTTGAAAGCCATCACAGCTATGACCACAAATAAGCCTGGATAGAGTATCCAAGGAGTCATTGAGATCACTTGGTAGTTTTGCGCTTGTTCCATCAACACGCCCCAGCTAACGATGGGTGGTCGAATTCCGATTCCTAGGAAACTTAGCGCAGTTTCACCCAGGATGACTCCTGGAACGGCAAGCGTTGCGGTGGTGATTGTGTGACTAAGAAAACTGGGCATCATGTGTTTGAAGATGATGCGGTTCTGTCCACTGCCGATCAGTCGAGCTGCGATGACGAAATCCTCATTTCGTAACGCGAGGAATCTGCCACGAACCTGTCTTGCGAGTGCGGTCCAACCGAAGAGCGACAGGATTATCGTGACTCCGAAGTAGATTCGCAGGGAACTCCAATGCGCCGGTAGTGCCGCGGTAAGTGCCATCCATAGCGGCAAGGTCGGTAAGGACTGCAAGACCTCAATCATGCGTTGCACGATTCGGTCGACCCATCCGCCGAGATAGCCCGCAAATCCACCGAATAGGACACCGAGAAACAACGTCAATCCGATGCCGAGCATACCGATCGACAGAGATATACGGCCTCCATAGATCACGCGCGAGAACACGTCGCGACCGAGCTGATCGGTGCCTAGGAAGTGAATGTAACCTTCGCCTTCTTCATTTTCCGCAATGAAAAGGTGAATATCACCTTCGAATAGGTTCCAAAGCTCGTACGTTTCGCCGCGCGCGAAGAACCGAAGTGGGTAAATCTTCTCAGGATTTTCGGTGTACTCGCGTGCCCAGGTATGTTCGTTGATGTGCAGGTCATAGCCGTATACAAACGGGCGGATATGGAACGTGCCATCGTGTTCGAAGAAACGTACGTCCATCGGTGGCGCATTGATCGCCGAAACGTTGCGAGACGTCGTTACATAAGGAGCGAAAAATTCGGCGAAACCCGCTACGAGGTACATGATTACCAGAATTACCCCGCTTATTAAGGCAAGGCGATGACGTTTGAATCGTCGCCACGCCAACTGACGTGGCGTTAAGAGGTTTAGCTCCTCCGGCGTTTCTAGCGGAATCGCTTTGGGAGGTTGCTCAAGGACTACTTCACTCATATCGAATCCTCGGATCAGACCAAGCGAGGACCAAATCGGATATCAACATTCCGACTACGGTCAAAATCGCGAGCAGCATCAGAAAGCTCCCTGCAAGGTACATGTCTTGAGCGAGCAATGCTTGCAGCAGCATTCGACCGGTGGTAGGTAAATTCAAAACCATCGAAACGATCGCTTCGCCCGAGATCAAGGTAGGTAACAGGAGCCCCAATGTACTAATGAACGGGTTGATGGCAATGCGCAGCGGATATTTAAAGATGAGCTTGATAGGTTTGACGCCTTTGGCCCGTGCGGTAACCACGTACGGTTTATTGAGCTCATCGAGCAAGTTCGCACGTAGGATTCGCATGGTTACGGCGGTTCCACCCATACCGACTACGCTCCCTGGAATCCAAAGCCGGGAGAGCAAGTCAAACAACTTGGGAATTGAAAAAGACTGATCACGGAATTCCATGGAATACAGTCCGCCGATCGAAATACCGAACCATTCCCACGCAAAGAACATCACCAGTAACGCTAGCAGGAAATTTGGGGTTGCCAAACCGACAAGCGCAACGACCGTCACGAAGTAGTCGCCGATTGAGTATTGCCGAACCGCAGAATAAATGCCAAAAGGCACGGCGACTACCCAAGTGAATATCACCGCGGAAATGGTGATTAGTAGCGTGTAGCCGAGGCGCTCCCATACCAATTCGTTTACTGGTTTTGAGTAGATGTATGAGTAACCGAGGTCACCTTGAACGAAATTGAAAATCCAATTTAGATATTGAAGATATAAGGGTTTATCGAGGTTGTAACGTGCGCGGAGATTCTGAACATATTCGTCGGACGCCTGCATCCCCGACGCTTCCATGCGTTCAAGTGTTGAAGTTACGATGTCGCCAGGAGGCAACTGAATGACGACAAACACGATGACGGATATGAACGCGAGCGTCAGCACCATGGTGCCTAAGCGCTTGATTACGTAGTGAAGCATTCCTAAATCTGACGCTCGTTTATGCGACTAGAGCGACGGTTCGTCGAGATACCACGTCGCTGGATGATTCGCAAGCGTCCACCGGTTATCCCAACCCCAAATACCTTTTAACGGCACGCCTTTGAGGCGTGACGAAACAACAACCGGATGGGGTGCTAAGCCGATGGTTCCAATTACCCACAGATACTCCGACCCGGTGGCGAGGATGTTCTGACCGATGACGTGTCGTTCCTCCTCGTCCATCGTGACCCACATCTCATCAACCCAGTTTTGAAGTTGTCGCATGACAGCGGGTGGTTCGACACCTGCCTCGCCCGACTTCATATACCAGCGAGACCAGTCATTCCACATACCGCGGTCCCAGCTGATAGAACGCGCTACCCACCAATCGGGAAATAGTGGAAATAGGACATCGGTAACCCGGTCTGCGTGCCATAACGTCATCTGCATCTCTCCGGCGACTGCACGTTCACGCTGCAGGTTTCCATCAACGAGTTTCAATCGAAGGTCGATGCCGATCTGACGCCAATACTCCTGCACGAGTTCCATGGTGATGCCTTTCGGCGTCTCGAAGTCATAGAACTCTAGTGTGATCGTGAGGCGGGATCCATCTGGAAACTCACGGTAGCCATCGCCGTCAACATCGACGACGCCAATCTCATCGAGAAGCTCCCTTGAATACTCGGGTCGATACTCCAAGTACCTCTTTTCCCACTCTTCCTTGTAGAACGAACTCGTCGGATGAACCGTGACCTGACGAGGGAAGCCACGACCAAAGTAGATGATCTGATTGAGTTCGTCGCGGTTTATCGCGTGAGATAACGCGGCGCGAAAGCGGATGTCCCAATAAAGATCACGATATCGATCATCGTCGTAGTTGTAATTTGGTTGGATCGCGACATCACTCGAGTGTAGACGCTGCCAAATGTGTACTTTGATCGCACCGTTTCGTTCCCCAAGTTTTAGAAGTGGAATGTCCTGTGTCCGAAGTGCGAATGCCGCGAAGTCCACTTGCGCCGTGGAAGCCATCGCCGCCATGATTTCGAAGTTTTCAACTGTTTCCGTATTGATTTGGTCTATATATGGCAGTTGACGACCTTCGGGGTCTACTTTCGGATAGTAGGGATTACGGATGTATTTGCGCTTCATGGAAGAACGTTCGACTAGCTTGAATGCACGTAAAGTTGGCACCTCGACACTGTCGTCCGACCCTTCACGACGAATGTCGTTGATCAATTGAGTCCAGTTAAGCGCTTCGTAGTCCTTGATTCGCTGATCGAGTTCTTCCTCCGAGGTGTAATCGGGATGAAAACGTTGCATGTAGTGCGCCGGATCGATCATGAAATCGCCGTACTGGGCTACGAAATTGATAAATAACGGGCGAGGAGTCGGGAATTCGTAACGAAATAGGAGGTCGTCGACTACTACCACCTTTGACCCTTCGACGATCTTGTACGTTTCGGGCTGATATTCGTCGTTGTTCCAAAGGTCGTTGAAGGTAAATGCGAAGTCATGACTTGTAAGCGGTTCACCATCAGACCACCGTACGCCTTCGCGAAGCTTGATCGTGAGACTTAATCCGTCCTCACTCAATTCGAACCACTCGGCCAAATTTGGCAAGAAAGTACGCATGTCGGCCGAAATCGTGAACGCCGCCTCCCAGTTAAAAAACATCCAAAGATCATGGTTTGTTATGCGAGCGACTCCTCCGTGGTGACCAGTTTCCTTGAGCGGATATACAACGATGGGGTCTTTAGGTAAGCGCTCCTCAACAGGCGGTAAATCCTGGAAGTCAGGGTGGTCAATTTCTCCTTTGTGAAGGAATGGGCTGTCGCTAAATTTGGTTAGACCAATCTCGGACGCCGTTTTGAACGGGTGGTACCACTCCTCGGGCCAAGTCTCATCTTCTTCCGCCGCGGTGTGAATGCCGACAAGCATTGCTATTAATGCGGCGACAGTGTATTTATGTACTTTGCTATTTCTATCGCGCAAGGACTCCCCCTTCGCGAG
>JAGWBO010000070.1:0-3402 GCA_021295855.1 Pseudomonadales bacterium
CCGATAGCAGTCGATCCGCTCCTGCAACGCGCCGTTATAAAGCAGACGTTGTTGCGCCAGGAACTCGTTTAGACTCGTATGTGACGCACGAGAGAGTTGTGCCCTATAGGTGTAAGTCCTGCTGACCTAAGTTTAGGTAGGATCAGCTAGTGATTAATTCCCTCGTTTATCGTTTGAGGAGCTCACGTAAATTCGCGAAGGGTTTTTGCGTAGTCTCCGGCGATCCAGCCGCTTGAGCATCATGCACGAGGTTTTCACACGCTTTCTGATTTTCACATACGCGCCACGGAATGCTCATGATGAGATCGTCCTCAATCAACTCGCTGACGTCAACAGGATTGTCAGTTACCACAATCACATCAGCTTCCGGTACTAGATCGCGTGCGCGTTCCTCTGTTCGCACGATGCGAGCATCAATGTCAGCACAAATCGTAGTCGCGACAAACTCCGCGCAGCGATGGCATGCTACATTTGCTGCGACCACTGCTTGACCCTGCATCCGAATATGGCCATTCTCGTCAAGTGAAAAAGCCAGTTGCACGTCTACCGACTCGCAATCAGTTGTCAACTCTTGTGCAAGTCGTTCAAACGAGGAGATCGGAACTGAGCCGCGCCAGCGACGATTGTTCCGAGCGTATTCGCGAGGTGAGAGATTCACAGCGTCGAAACATAAATGAGGGAGAGAAAATAAATAGTAGCCGAATTTGCAGTCGCGCGTCTATGCGCGAGCGCACGAAAACACTGAATCCGCTGCGACCAACACCACAATTTCTTAGTAATACTCGATGACAACACCAAGACTCATCCTCGCGTCCGGATCGCGCTATCGACGGCAACAGCTGACGGTTGCGGGTTATGAATTTGAGGCGATTACACCGAATACAGACGAAACCTCAAAGCCAAATGAACTACCGCACGAATTGGCAAAACGATTAGCTTTCCAAAAGGCGGTCGCCGTGTTGACGTCTCGACCGAATGCGATCGTGATCGGCGCCGATCAGGTGTGTGCGTTCGGGGACCAATCCCTCGGCAAACCTGGAACAACTGAAGCCGCTAAGGCACAACTTCATCTCATCGCGTCACAAGTGGTGACATTTCATAGTGCAGTTGCGGTTCTGTCCGCAAACAACTCTCACCAATTCATTGTGCCGACAGAAATCGCCATACGCGATTTGACACCTGCCGAAATTGCGCGTTACGTCGAGTTGGATTCACCAGTTGATACCGCAGGCGCAATCAAATCCGAATTACGTGGTCCTCATCTATTTAATCGAGTAACCTCCGATGACCCATCAGCTCTGATTGGTCTACCTCTCATAAGGCTAGCGGCGACGCTCCGCGAATTTGGTATTAATCCCTTGTCGTCAAACGATCCCAAAACCTAAGTACTTCCTCTGGCACCGGCGCTTCCACCTGACCGATGTCGGGCAAATCGAGCGTACGAGCATGCAGCATCAAACGAGGCGCTCGAGGCTGAAATTTGCGATTACCGTACTTACGATCCCCAAGAATTGGATTTCCCGCATACTGCGTGTGTACACGAACTTGGTGCGTACGTCCAGTCACCGGACGCGCCGCTAGCCACGTTGCGACACGTCGGTGTGCGACCACGTCAAATACGGTTCGAGAAGGTTGTCCTACATCGCTGACACGGACGCGACGTTCGCCGTTCGCCAAGTGAAAACGTTCGAGCGGGGCATCAACGCTTGTTTTCGAATTTAACCACGTGCCTTCGACTATCACGTCATAAGTTTTCTTAATCTCGTTTTCCCGAAACGCGCTGTGATAAGCAGTCAGTGTCTTACGGTCTTTTACGATCACCAAACAGCCCGAAGTCGCTTTGTCCAGTCGATGGGCAAGTTGCAGGTCGTTGTTGCCGAAGACTTGCTCAAGTGTTTCGGCGATACCAAATGACTCACCACTACCACCATGAACAGCTATCCCGACGGGTTTGTTAATTACGATCACGTTGGCGTCCTCATGCAACACGGCATTTCTGAGGGTCTCAACCCAAGCACGAGGTGCCTCAGCGGATTTGCTTTTCTCCGCCACGCGAACAGGCGGAATACGGACTTGATCGTTGTATTCAAGTCGCGAACTGGGCCGCCGCCTTGAACCATTTACACGAACTTCGCCCGATCGAATCATCCGGTACACTCGACTTCGAGGAACACCCTTCAAATGACTCAATAGAAAGTTGTCGAGTCGTTGGCCAGCGCGCTTACCGACGGGAACTAATTGGACGCTTGCCATACTAATTTGACGCCACCCGAAAGCGGCCGACAATCTATCCTGGTCCGACCAAACGAACGTCCTTGACCCGATGCAATCGACGCAAACTCACGATGACCAAGGACGCTTCATCAAGTCCGCTGACTTGCACCCAAATATCCGCCGCAGCCTCTTTATCTAATGCTGGCGCACCAAGTTTCAGGTTGACAATATTCACGTTCAATTCCGCGATTTCTCGTGTAATGTCGCGAATAAGGTTTTTTCGGTCTAGTGCTGATAAATGAATCTGCATCGTGACTTTCGAATCATCATCTGACTTTAATAGTTCACTTACTTCGAGTTGAAGTTGTGCGATCTCTACAAGCATTTGTCGCGCTTTCATCGAGCCTAGCGCGACCTCGATGAACAAATCGTCAGGCGAGCTGAAATCCAATGCCCGCGCTGCCTCTTCCGGACTGAGTTTTAGGTTTAAACGCGTGATCTCTTGCTGAACCCAATCTCGACCCGCTTTCACATTGTGAGTTCGATCAAAATCTTGAAAGTAACCGCGCAGCAGTTCACGTGTCTTCGATGTCTTGAAGTACATGAGGTCAGGATCAAGCCACTCGCGCTGCGGCGTTGCGCGATGTTGTGTTAAGACTTCCACCGTTTGACCAGTCTTCAAAACCGTGTTTAAGGCAACCTCCTCGCCGTCCACAAGCGCACCAACACAGTGCAGCCCGATGTCCGTATGCACTTTAAACGCGAAATCTAATGCTGTCGATCCTGCTTGCAAATCAACGATGTGTCTTTGCGGAGTCGAAACATAGGTCACCCGCTCAGCATTGCTGTCTTCGCGACTCGTCACGTCAGTCGATTCGAGCGGGTCTAGCGTCTCATGCCAATTCAAGACTTCTCGCATCCAGTCGATTGACTCATCTTCCAAACTCGCGTCGTTTTCTCCCTTATAGCTCCAATGAGAGCAGACGCCTAGTTCAGAATCGACGTGCATTTCCCGCGTACGAATCTGGATCTCTAACACTCGTCCCTGTGGACCATACACCGCTGTATGCAAGGATCGATAACCGTTCGACTTGGGGTTCGCAATGTAGTCGTCAAATTCCTCGCTGATAAATGGCCATGACGTATGAACGACGCCAAGAACCTGGTAACACTCCGGTACAGAATCGA
>JAGWBO010000070.1:3554-3977 GCA_021295855.1 Pseudomonadales bacterium
CCTTCGCTCTTTAAACCGCGATGCGATGTCTCGGTACTCGATTGGTTGGAGACACTGGAATGCGTAGTCCTCGAGAACCCACTTCAACTGCCAAATGCCAAGACGACTAGCAAGTGGCGCGTAGAAATGTAGTACCTCACGCGCCTCACGCTTGTTCGCATCCGAACCGTCGAATTGCGTAGGGTGTAAACGCACCAAGCGCTCAACCATTTTCAAAACCAACACACGCGGGTCATCGATCATCGCCATGAGCATGCGTCGAACGTTGTCAGACTGGCGCCGATTTCGCCGAACCTGGAGCAATGCGCTTGAGGTTGCTGCTGAGTCGGCGCTAGTTAGGCGCACTAAAGTCGAGAGCAGCTTCCCAGCATCGCCGCCGCCGAGCACGTCTTGATCAAGGTCACCATCGAGTACTGCGAAGAA
>JAGWBO010000070.1:4139-12347 GCA_021295855.1 Pseudomonadales bacterium
AGCAAGTTCAGCCACGTGTCTCGGTTCCTTGGGCTGACTCACGAAAGTGCTTTGCCGAAAGTAGCGATCTCGCTTTGAGCGCTGTCTCGCCGAGATGATGATAGAGCGCATCTCGCAGAATGAGCTTCGCAGCGCGGCGCGTTTCGGGTCGTTCAAAACGATCGCTGGATATATTCAATAGCACGTGTCCTGGGTAGGATGCTTCGGTGGCATCTTCTGACTTACTAAAGCCAGACAACGGGTCAAAGATATAGTGGCAATTTGACAAAATTAACGCGCCTGTTGCTTGCTCGCGATGGAATTCCAACTCGAATCCCAACGCTTTCAGATATCTTTTTTCGAATGTACGCAACACTACGTCTAAATCCGCAGCTTTGTTCTCAAGGTGGCGCACGGTTGCTTGATATACGGGTTGGACATCATCGACGACCTGGTTTTCACGCATGCCGCGGCGCACGAGTTCGTTTAAATATAGACCGGCATAAATCGCTTCGCCGATCAAGGTGGACACACTCTTAAGTTCACACGACCGGATCGTGACCAGACCAACTCGAGGACGCCAGCTCATGACGTACTCCGAAAACAAGTCAATCGGAGTTGCACCCTTTCGTTTTGCACCCCGGTACAGTGCGTGAACGTAGCGAGATTCGCTCGTGAGCACTTCAAGCAAGAGGCTAGTCTCACTGTAGGCGCGTTTCCGAAGTACATAACATGTCTCGAAGAGCATCGACCTATTACCGGTAGCCTAATTCGGCCATGCTTTTACGGTCGTCGGTCCATCCCGATCGCACACGAACATGCAAACGCAGATCTATCCTCTTCCCCAGAAAATCTGAGATGTTGTGGCGCGCCGATTCGCCGATCGACCCGAGACGACTACCACCTTTCCCGATCACGATACGCTTCTGACTAACGCGTTCGATGCAGATCGACGCAAAAATGGTCGTCTGTTCGTCCGCCTCCTCGATTTTTTCAACAAGCACGGTACTGCGATGTGGTAGTTCAGCACCGAGCTGCCTCACGACCTGTTCTCGAATCATCTCACCTACTAAAAACGACGTTGATCGGTCTGTGATTTCGTCCGCGCTGAATAGGTGCGGACGTTCGTGTAACTCGCTTTCAACCGCGTCTAACAGCATGTCCAACCCTTCCTTGCGTAACGCCGCGACCGGTACGATCGCTCGAAAGTTCCTCTTCTGAGACAGCTCATTGATGAGTGGCAAAAGTAGAGATTTGTTTCTTAAGCGATCAACTTTCGTAAGAACACAGATCACAGGAACCTCAGTACTTGAAAGATATTTCAGCACAGTCGCATCACCATCTCGCCAGCCAGTACCTTCGACTAAGAACAGTATGACGTCAACGTCCTTTAGCGTGCTCAAGGCTTGTCGATTCATGTAGCGCTCGATGGAATTTCCGGATCGCTTTCTACCCGCATTGATTCCTGGGGTGTCCAGGAATAAAAACTGACTGTGCCCCCGTGTTAGCACGCCGAGAAGTTGATGTCGCGTGGTTTGAGGCTTACGCGATGTGATACTCAACTTCATGTCTAGGCAATGGTTCAGTAGCGTGGATTTGCCAACGTTCGGTCGTCCGATGATCGTGATGTAGCCTGACTTAGTCACTGAACTCATGTCGTGCTCGCAACGTGTGACAGGAGATCGTGTGCAGCGCGCCGCTCTGCTTCCCGTTTCGAAGGTGCAGCACCCTTGCCCACATGCTTGACACCGACAACTCTACATCGCACGTGCCAAAGCTCACCATTTTTATCGGATTCATGCGTCACCACGTCGTAATGAGGCGGTTTGAAACCCTTTGAAACCGCCCACTCTTGCAGCTGCGTCTTGGCGTGTCTTTCGATTACAGTGGATTGATCGCCAAGCGGATAGATATGTTCGTCGACGAATTGCTGAACGGCTTCGATGCCACCGTCCATGGCGAGTGCGCCGATCACCGCTTCAAGCGCGTCAGCACATATCTTTGGACTCTTCTGTCGCTCGCCTTCGATGCTTGCTCCGATCAGCATGCGACGATCAATACCAAGATCGATGGCGATCTGCGCGAGACGATGGTTGTTAACCAGGTTTGCTTTGCTTTCAGCGAGCACACCAACCGCTAGCTGCTCTTGTCCTTGATACAACGCAACACTAACCGCGTAACCTAATGCCGCGTCACCGAGAAATTCAAGTCGCTCGTTATCTTCGCCTCGAGAGCTTGCATGCACCAATGCACGCCTAAGAATCGTTTCGTCCTTAAAGCGATAGCCTAGAGCATCCTGTAGTTCGGTGAGGTCATCACCACTCATGGTGCATCGCAATCGATCTTGAACAGAGCGAGTTCAAGCGCCATTCGCCATGATGCCCAATGAATCCAAGATTTGCCGCGCCGCAGCAGTTTCCGCTGCTTTCCGCGACCGTGCAGAAGCGGTACGTGTGATGGCTAATCGTTTGATCGTGCACTTCACCTGCCAGTTCGCACTACCTGATCGCTGAGGATCTTGAACGACATCGTATTCCGGATACTCCATACCTTGCTTCGACACCCAATTCTGAAGCGCGGTTTTAGGATGCATCTGCGTTTCTTCGAGTGTAGGTAAGGTCTGAATGACGTACTTGTCGATGAACTTACTCGCGGGTCGAAGACCACCGTCTATGTAAATCGCACCAATCAATGCTTCGACTGCATCCGCATACATCTTGACGCCTCGATTTTCGACGTTGTAGAGACCCTTTCCGATAAACAGCTGTTCATCTAAACCGAGATTAAGTGCTACGGATTGCAGATGGACATTGTTGACGCTCATGATTTTCAACTGCGTCAATGTACCTTCGTCGATGTCGGAATATTGCCGATACAAGTATTCTGATACGACCAATTCGAGAACTGCATCGCCGAGAAATTCAAGTCGTTCGTTGTTGACGCGATCGACACTTGCATGCGTCAACGCCTCGTCAAGCTGCGTAAGGTCTTTAAATCGATAACCTATCCGAGTTTGAAGACTCCAATGACGAAAAAGTCCAAGGATCGAGTCATAAAGATTGAGCTTCATCGATCAACACTGAGGGCGGCCAGAAACGCTGCCTGCGGGATATCAACCTTCCCGACCTGCTTCATCCGCTTCTTACCTTCCTTCTGCTTTTCCAACAGCTTCTTCTTTCTCGTCACGTCTCCGCCATAGCACTTTGCCGTGACGTTTTTGCGATACGCCTTCACGGTTGTACGTGCAATGACCTGCCTGCCGATCGCCGCTTGGATCGCAACATCAAACATCTGCCTAGGGATCAGGGCCTTCATAGACCTTGCCATCTCCCGACCTCTGGCATTCGCCCGGTCACGATGCACGATCATCGCAAGACTGTCGATTTTCGTACCGTTGATCAAGATGTCTACTTTGACGAGGGGTGCCGCTTCGAAGCGATCGAATGCATAGTCAAGCGAAGCGTAACCACGACTTACAGACTTCAGTTTATCGAAGAAGTCAAGGACGACCTCGCTCATCGGAATATCGAACCGCAATGACACCTGTCCACCTGTGAAGAGCATGCTTTTTTGCACGCCGCGACGACCGATACAAAGTTCGATGACATTGCCAAGGTAGTCGTGTGGCACCAGGATGTTGACCTCGGCTATGGGTTCACGAATCTCCGCCAACTGACCCGAGTCCTCGAGCTGTGACGGATTGTCAATCCTTGACACACTGCCATCCCGTTCAACGACCTCGTAAACCACGGATGGCGCAGACGTAATCAAGTCAAGGTCGTACTCCCGCTCCAGTCGCTCTTGCACGATCTCCATATGGAGCATCCCAAGAAACCCACAGCGAAAGCCAAATCCAAGCGCATCTGAGGTTTCCACATCAAACTGGAGCGCTGCATCATTCAAACAGAGTTTCTCTAACGCGACCCGCATCGCGTGAAAATCGTCCGAGTTAGACGGGTATAAGCCAGCGAATATTTGAGGTTTCGCCTTCGCGAATCCCGCTAATGCAGGTGTGTCACAATTGGCCGAAATCAGCGTGTCACCAACAGGGGCTCCATGAATGTCTTTGATTCCTGCGACAACATAGCCGACTTCGCCACTCCGTAACGTTTCGACTGCCTCGCGTCGTGGAGTAAAAACCCCAACTTCATCGATTGTGTGAATCTGCCCGACTGAATACGCGACAATACGGTCGCCTTTACGCAACTCACCACCGAAGACACGAACTAACGAGACCACACCTAGATAGTTGTCGAACCAAGAGTCGACGATGAGCGCTTGAGGACCGTCCACATTAGATTCCTCCGGTGCCGGTATTCTTTCTACGAGCTGCTCAAGTAGCTCGTCAATACCTTCTCCAGTTTTCGCACTGATCTTTAGTATGTCGTCTGTGGATAGTCCAATGATCTCATCGATTTCCGTCGCTACGCGATCCGGATCAGCCATCGACAAATCCATCTTGTTCAGTACGGGTATGACTTCAACACCTAAGTCGATTGCACTATAGCAAGTCGCGACTGACTGCGCTTCAACACCTTGCGCGGCATCGACCACCAACAACGCCCCATCACACGCCGTCAACGATCGCGACACTTCGTAACAGAAGTCGACGTGACCAGGCGTGTCTATGAGATTGAGTTGGTACGTTTCGCCGTTTTCCGCCGTGTAATCCAAACGGACGCTCTGTGACTTAATTGTGATGCCGCGTTCTCGTTCCAAATCCATCGAATCCAGAACTTGCTCGGACATCTCACGTTCTTGGAGTCCGCCGCATATCTGAATCAGGCGATCCGCAAGCGTGGATTTCCCGTGATCAATGTGGGCAATGATCGAAAAATTACGGATATGGCTTATAGGGCTGCCCATGGCAGTTTGCTTAAGGATCGACGTAGCGTCGTTTGAGATGGGATAGATAGGACGTGGCGGACAGTTCTTCTCCCGTCACGGTGCGGATCAACGTCTGACCTTCTAATAGGCTGCCTTTAGAGTGAATGTTCTCTGCTAACCAAGCTGAAATCGCGCTAAAGTCGCCACGTTGGACGTTTTCTGATTGATCACCAATTTTACGAACACATGCGCGATAGAGCTGTGCCGCAAAGACGGCTCCTAATAGATAGCAAGGAAAGTATCCGAAGAGTCCGGCGTACCAATGAATGTCCTGCATGCAACCATTCTCGAAGTCGTCTCGCGTATCAACGCCTAAGAGATCCATCATGCCTTGGTTCCATGCATCGGGTAAATCCGATACGGTTAGGTCACCGTTGCACAACAGCTTCTCGATACTGTACCGTAAGAAAATATGGAATGGGTACGTCATCTCGTCCGCATAGACGCGAATGAAGTCGCGTTTCACGTGGCGGACCATTCGTTTGAAGTTGTCGAGCGTCCATGCGTCGTTCGATCCGTCACGTCGCAGTAGTAATCGGAGTATTGGATGGATGTATTCCAGAAATGCGTCACTGCGACACACCTGCATTTCCATGAATAGCGACTGGCTTTCGTGGACGGCCATACCGGTCGCTCCGCCGACAAACTGCATGACCCATTCAGCCGGTTGATTCTGGGTATAGCGAGCATGACCCGTTTCATGAAAGACTGCGAAGAGCGAATGTGTGAAGTCGTCAGCGCTCAAACGAGTTGTTAATCGTGCGTCGTTAACAGTCCCGCATGAAAAAGGATGTGCACTCTGATCGAGACGTCCACGCTCGAAATCGAAGCCGAGTTCGCGCATCGAGAATTTAGCGAGTTTGAGCTGATCTGCTTCCGAGAATGTGTCGTTGATAGGAATAGGTGAGATTTGTCTCGATTCCACATTCGGCACCTCGCGCAACAAGAAAGCCTTGATCTCATCGAACACTGGATCGATGTCAGACTGTAGACTCCCGGTCTCATACTGGTTCATGAGTGCGTCATACGGTGCAAGCTCAAAAGTGTCCGCCAGACACTGGCTGATTTCTATCGACAATGCGATCACGGCTTCGAGATACTGGGTCGTATTCGCCCAGTCGTTCAGCGGTCGGTTGCGTTCCCAAGCTATTTGGCACTTGGATATCGCGTGTTTAGAAGCCTTAAGCAAATCCTCAGGAATCGCGATTGCTTGCTTTCTTGTTCGTGCCGCTACCCGTACGTTCGCAGCTTCCATATCAGTGAGTTCGCCTTCTGCAGCAGATTCCAACAACTCGCCGAACGCGTCGTCAGCAATCAATCGTTGGCGAAGACCAGTTGTTGTTGCAATCATTTCTGCGCGGTTCGGCGCACTGGCAGGTTTCATATTCGTCGATTCGTCCCAGTTGGACAAATCCATCATGTGGTCGAGCGCCTTAATTTCGCCGATTTTTTCTTCGAGTTGAGCGTATGCCTGGTTCACCGTTCTTCCGCTATTACATGATTCAATCGACAAGAATAAGAACGATATTCTGAAATCGGCTCATTCTTGCTCGTTTCGCGAGAACGCGTTCAAATGAAACGAGTCAAACGAGACAATACGCACATACCGAATCGCGCCTCAGATCCTCCGCATGTCCGAAGTCTCAGAAAAACCATCACCCGATCTCAGCCTAGTCGGAAACGTATATCTTCGGTTCACAGTCATCGGGTTTATGTACCTCTCTCAGGGACTTCCGCTCGGATTGTTCGGCGTGGCGTTCCCTACACACTTAGCCGAAATCGGCTTTACAAAATCAGAAATCGCGCAATTCCTCGCGGTAATCGGATTGCCTTGGGCATTTAAGTTTCTCGCTGGTCCAATCATGGATCGAGTGGCGTTTCTCATTTACGGTCATCGCAGACCTTGGGTCGTGATGGCGCAATCTGGACTCATGATCACCTTTGCGACGAGCGCGGCCGTCGCAGGCGTAGGAGAACCTAATCTGTATCTGTTGGCGGGTTGTGGATTCGTTCTCAATCTATTTGCGTCTACGCAGGATGTTGCAGTGGACGGTTTGGCGATCGGCGTTTTGAAGGAATCGGAACGATCGAAAGCAACTGCACTGATGTTCGGCAGCCAGAGGATCGGCAATCTTGTGGGCATGGTCGGTGGAGGCTACCTTCTCGGCGCTTTTGGCGTCACCGGTGCTTGCGTCGCGGCGGCGATTACTACGTTTCTTTTGCTGTTGATTCCCGTGACTTTGAAAGAACGCAACGTCGAGAAGCGGTTTCCGTGGTCGTCTCAAGGAGCGATCGCGCCAGAGATTCTGGCGCTCAAGGTTGACCGCTTTGGTCCAATGCTCATTGATCTATTAAAGAAACTGATAGCACCTATCAGCCTCTTCTTTATCGTGGCTTTCTTCTGCGATAGCGTTGCTGGTGGATTGTTGGGCTCGTATCTTCCTGCGTTCTCAGTCATCGACTTAAATTGGGATGATGGCGCTTACAACGCGTGGTACGGCATGATCGGGTTAATCGCTGCCGGAACAGGATTAGCGCTTAGTCCCGTCTTCGACTTTTATGGTCAGCGAAACTGTATTGTCGTTCTCGGCGTAATCACCGCAGTCGGCATCGTAGCTTTCCTTGCGGTACCCGCTTTGCAGCAAGGACTCGGATGGCATGTGTTCATGCTCGGATTCTGGGTCTCGCAACATCTTTACGGAGTACTCATCATCTCGTCATGCATGGAGTTGGTGACACCGCGAATCGCAGCTTCGCAGTTCGCCATTTACATGTCGATCGCCAATCTTTCGACGACAATCGGTACGACTGTCATCGCGATTATCGGAGATGTGTGGCCAGTAGAAGTAATTCTGATGCTCGCTGCGTTTTTCGTGTTGATGGCGCCGTTGTTCTTCTGGCTTACCGGCCTAGGTATTCGGATCAGACCTGACGTCGCGACGCAGACGTAATCACGCATTACCCGAGACTCAAGTCACATCGTGTCAGCGTAAATCTTTAGGAATCTGTGTAGTCGACCAAACCGCATGGCAAGATAAACCGTCGTGAGACTCAATGACAGCGCCAATAGCAATGTCCATACCGTTTGCGAAATGTATGAGACGAAAAAAAGTGTGATGACGGGAATCCCGAATGCAATCAGTGAAGCTAACGAGAGCTGCACGGCCGAGGTTCGAACCGCGACGCATTCGCCAATCGACTGCGATCCTATCGCGCTTACGGTCTTCGGGAAGTTGAACCTCACACAGCCAGTGCAATTGGCACAACGTTCTTGTTTGATGCGAACGATCACGCGTTCGTCCTTTTGATCAACAACCGTGCCGCAAGTTAGCAACGCCATGC
>JAGWBO010000070.1:12473-16547 GCA_021295855.1 Pseudomonadales bacterium
CCGTGGGATACGCGCGACTCTGTCTCTCGGTATCCGGCGACGGTAACGGTGATTGACGTAACTCTCCGTCTGACACCAAATAAACGTCGGGTTGATTCGACAATGGCAAGTTCGATTGTTGTTGTGTCGATCGATTCAGCGGGTCTTGGTCCGATGCTACTAACGTCGCATTAGATTGCTTTGGCTGACTCGTCTCTGCGGCAAGGGGGATTTGCATGGATTGGACCGGTCCTTGCATCGCCACAAAGAGCGAAACGCCAAGCACAATTGAAGCTGCGAGCGCCATGCCTCCGACCACCTTCACGAGATATCGCTCCCGGAGACTGGCAAAGTCAATTACGAGGCTAGATTTGGTGGATCCTGTGGTTTTCGTAGCAAATTTCGTGTGGATACGTTCCCACGGAAGATCGTTTCTTGCGCCTACCCGCTCGCCTCGCAAGAGAGAGTTGATCGCATGGTGCCGTTCCCATGCTCGCTGCATCTCCGGTTGCTGAGCTAGGCGCTCAATAAGCTCTTGGCATTCATCTGCTGTCAGCTCGTTGTCAATTGCAGCAGAAAGACTTTGATCTATGAAAGTACGTGATTCGTCGTCGCGCTGATCCATGAGGACTAGAAAAACCTCCTATGTCTTGCCTCTTGTCCGAAACAGCCTCGAAAAGTCATGCGTGACCATAAATGCTCTAACGAACAATGATTAATGATTCGACGTTTCCAAATACAAACTCGCTTCCGAAGCGTGTGATGTCGGCGTCCTTGCCGTACCCAATGATTGATGTGATTGGCTGTGTCTAAACGTGACACTTCAGATGGCGTTCGCGAATTAATGACTGACACAGCAACGTTCATCTAGGATGATACCTTTTGTTTCAGCCAAAAAAACAACGCAATTCGAAGGTTCACACGATTCTCTTTTCGACATGCATCTCATGCAATAGTTCATGATGATTATCCGGTCTTCGAGACTCATTTCGCGTTTTGTTCGTATCCTGGCACGTTTTCGAGGAGGAACTTGTCGATTCCCTGTCGTGCGCGAAACACTCTCGACCGAACTGTACCCACCGGAACGGCTGTAATCTCAGCAACTTGCTCGTAGCTCAATCCCGAATTAACCACAAGTAACAAAGTCTGTTTCAACTCGTCATTTAGCGACGCAAGCGCGCGATCGAGCGACTCCTTTAGCTCTTCGTGCTCATAGTCAGATTGTGGTGAACTCGTCGCGATCTCACTCAGATCCGTTGGATCCGTTCCCGAGGACTGTGGGCGACGCTGCTCATGCGCCTTGTAATTCAGCGCGGTGTTCTTTGCAACTGTGTGCAACCAAGTTGAAAACTGACTTTTACCCCGGAACCCCCGCAAGTTCTTATTGACTTTGATGAACGTCTCTTGTACGACGTTTTCTGCGTCTTCGGGTGAATTCACAACACGCATCGCGACGTTAAACACGGTGGTGCGGTGTCGGGTGTAGAGTGCAGCGAACGCTAATTCACGTTGCTGTCCCGTGCGATCCAGGATCCGGTTGACCAGCTCAAGGTCCGTCGTTTCCACAAGCGCGTCATCCGTATTCCAGGCGACGGGTTCACTACGCGCAGGCGCGTGTGAGCCGGTCAGGGTGAGCGTTTGATTATAAAAAGTGACGCTCAATTGAAGACTCTATCTGTTAGGGAGTTTAGGTTTGCTTGTACGCATCGAAGCATCATTCTGTTGGGTTAGACAACGCGATCCGCGACGAGTTTCAGTCAAACTATCTGAGAGCTCAATTGGGGACTTTCGACTCATTCAGCAAGCTTTCCTCTGGAACCTATTTAGGTGTCAATACTAGACATACATATAGTTTTTTCGATCCTATAATCGAAATCAATATCTTTTTTTGTCGCTAGATGACGCTTCGGCACGAAACCGACGTACTCGTAATCGGCAGCGGAGCTGCCGGACTTGCGTCCGCAATCAATCTTCCGCCTCAGGTTCGCATACTGGTCCTTTCAAAAGAGGACATGAAAGCAGGTTCTACAAATCGCGCACAAGGAGGCATTGCCGCGGTCACAGACCAAGACGATTCAACCGAATCCCACTTTACCGACACGTTGATGGCCGGAGCGGGACTCTGCGATCCTGAAGCTGTTCGTTTCGTTGTGAATCATGGCGCTGCTGCAGTGAACGATCTCGTTTCGATGGGGATTCAGTTCGACACCCATAAGTCAGAGCTCCACCGGACCAAAGAAGGCGGACATAGTCACCGTCGTGTCCTGCATGTAGCGGATGCAACTGGCAAAGTGATAGCAGCGACCTTAATTGCCGAGGCGAATCGACGATCCAACATCACGCTCCTGAATGATCGCATCGCAGTCGAACTAATCCTCCAACGCGTGAGCGACGAAGCAAAGCAGGTTGTTGGCGCGTACGTCTACGATCCGGCTGCCGATCGCGTCGAATGCATTCGAGCGAGGTCGGTTGTTCTCGCCACTGGAGGCGCAAGTAAGGTCTACCTATACACGAGCAACCCAGATACTTGTACCGGTGATGGCATCGCGATGGCGTGGCGTGCGGGTTGTCGATTGTCGAATATGGAGTTCAACCAGTTCCATCCCACGTGTCTTTATCACCCAGACGCACGATCGTTTCTGATCTCAGAAGCTGTGCGAGGAGAAGGCGGAAAACTGCGATTGCCTGACGGCTCAACGTTCATGCAACGCTTCGACACGCGACAGGAGCTAGCGTCTCGAGACATAGTTGCAAGAGCCATCGACTACGAAATCAAACGATTGGGAATTGAGTGCGTTTACCTTGATGTAACCGACTTAGCTAACGCACACGTAGAAAAACACTTTCCGACGATTCTAGAGCGGTTGCTCGAGATTGGGATCGACATCCGAAAAGATCCTATTCCAGTCGTGCCAGCCGCACATTACACGTGTGGTGGTGTGCTAGTCGATCAGCACGGACGAACAGATCTAGATGCACTTTATGCGATCGGTGAAGTTGCATGCACCGGCGTTCATGGCGCAAATCGCCTCGCAAGCAATTCACTTCTTGAGTGCTTGGTATATGCGAAATCAGCTGCCGAACACATCGCTGAATGGCTTGCCCACACACCGGATTCCGAGCCAGACATTAGCGATTGGGACGAATCTCAGGTAACAAATTCAGACGAAAACGTTGTGCTAACACACAATTGGATGGAATTGCGAAGGTTCATGTGGGACTACGTGGGAATCGTCCGCACCGATAAACGACTCGAGCGTGCCGCTAATCGAATTAACATGCTTAAGGGTGAGGTACACGAGTTTTACTCACATTACCGAATCAATAGCGACTTGATCGAGCTACGAAATTTGATCAATGTAGCGGAAGCGATCGTAAATGGTGCGCAATGGCGCAAAGAATCACGCGGCCTGCACTTTACGCTCGACTATCCCGAACAAGGTCATGACGCTCGACCAAGTATCCAATGCCCTCCCGCAGACCCACTCGACGTCTTACAGCCCGCGAACGCAATCGTCTAACGTACTTCGCTCGAGAAGCACCAATGCCATGGTTCGTAGGTAACACCGAACGGATTGTTCCGTGGATACGACAATAGGAATCCATGGATCGGCGCAAACGCAAGCAACCAAGTGAAAGCTGGTGAGTTTTCAAATTCCTCTTCAACTGCTTCGTACCCCGGCGTCGTTAGATCTAGCGCGCAACCGCTGTGATGCTCGCTAAAGCCAGGTGCCGCGACCCGTGTAAGGATGTCGTCGATTGACTTGCCGATATCTAGCTGTCGACGAATGACTTCCACTTGATATTCCGGCGAGCGGAAGGCGGACACAATCAGAAGTTCGATCGAGTCGTTAGCGGCCGCAAGTCGCATGGCTTCCCAAGCTGTCGCTGCATCTGCACGGAGTTTTTGAGGGCGACCGTAGCAATCGAGGCCGATATCAACTAAATTGTCTGGCGTCGGTTGGAAATGGAGGCGCGTAGACTCTGAGTAATCGGGCGGAATTCCTAGCTGAGCGTGGTACGCTCGCAACGACGCGTCTATTTCCATCGATGATCTCGTCAGCTCGCTGAAATCTTCAGCGCTTCACGCTCCAG
>JAGWBO010000071.1 GCA_021295855.1 Pseudomonadales bacterium
CACGAGCCTCAAAGTAGCGTCGATATTCTCTGTTCGTAAACAGATTCTCGCCTGAACAAACTGGCACGCGCACGGCGTCACGGATCTCACGCAATCCTTCCGGTTCGTACATGTCAATCTCGACCCACATCATGTTGAGGTCTTCAAGTACCCGGCAAATCCTTGTTGCAGCTTCAACGCGGAAGTTGAAGTTCAAATCCAGTGCGATGTCGACGTTCGGACCGACTGCGTCTCGGAACGTCCCGATCTGGGTACGGATGTGATCCAACAAGGCATTGGTGATCGTACCGTCGGTCGTACCTTCGCCGCCGCCGAATCCGGGTCGATAGGTTCGCGCTACCTCCCCTGGGAAAATGATGTTTGTCTTAAGCGCAGTAAAACCTCGCTCCACGACCTCCTTACCTAGAGCGGTAACGTCCCGCCACGTTTGTAACGGAGGTGCACCGATGATTTCCCAGTTTCCGGCTCGTGAACTGCCACAGTGCGACCAATACACGCGTTGACGCGTGCGCATGGGTCCCCCGACTAGCTCGTAGACTGGTACTCCAAGTGCTTTAGCTTTGATGTCCCACAGGGCGAGTTCAATGCCGGCAATCGCTTTCGCAGCGATCCCACCCGGACTTTGCCGAGCCACACGATACATATCCCAGTACCGTTGTTCAACCGGTCTTGGATCTTTTCCTAGTAGGATGGTCTGGAGCTCTTCCGCGGTGCCTACTACGCTATACGGCAGCCGCCCGTCAGAGCATTCACCGTAACCCGTAATGCCTTCGTCGGTTCGTACAGCGACGAACGACCACGGTCGCCAGCCAGCGTCTACGACAAACGTTTCCAATCCCGTTATCTTCATCGATTTCCTTTACTTTAAATCGGCTTTGCCATTGGTTGTATTCACTACCGAGTACGCGACGTGATGATGTGGCGCAGTTTCGTAATGTTCTGCAATCGTTCGTGGCGCTAGATTTCGCTGCGCGTACGCACCGTAATCGGTATACGGTTCTTCACCAACCAATCGCAAGATCGTGTGCACGTGATCGGAACGGACGTCGTTGTATTCGATAAGAATGCGGTCGGGAACGAAAATTCGGTAATAAATGTCGTCACCGCGATTGTCGAAAACCACAAACCCTTTTTCAAGTTCCTCGTCTACTGTCGCTCGCACGCGTCCCGCAAAGGGTTCCACTAGATTATTGACATATTCATCAACCAGGTCGTTGACAAGGTTCGCGGATTGATTTGAAAGCACACCGATTTCCATTCCGACGCCATTAAATCGCGATACATCGTAACTGCGTCCTTGATCCTGCTGTCCACGGCCAGAACCTACTAGTACGTCCCTTCCTATCAATGCATCCTGCTTCGCTCGGGTGCGTTCCTCCTTCGTGAATGCAGCAATCAAATCTCTTCCAAGTCGCGACTCATCGATTAACGGTGCGCCACCGTTCACGCTGAGCGGTTGGGCACCTAGGAAAGCTGGCGCAAGAATGACATCGGCTTCCTGAACTAGGAAGTTGAGCGCAAGATGATGCCCGTCGACTTGGAATCCCCATGCCCCATCTTGCCGAGGATCGCCGAAGATCGCAACCGTATGCGAGCCGAGTGGTGTCGCACGAGCCGCTTGTGTGATTTCATTGGCAATGAGTCTGGCTTTAACGAGACCAGATTCGCTCATAAACGCGGCAACCACATCCCAAGCGAGCTTTTGCTGGTCTCTAGACATCTCGCGAAGTTCGATCCCACCTGAACGCGTGCCGGGTACGTTCGTCCACGCGTGCATTTCACGATCGCCAAGACAATAGCGAACCCGTTGTGTCATACTTTCATCTAGTGATGTCAGCCAGCTTACCGCAGCTGCAGTGACCGATGCTACCGCCGGATCATCGCTTACGGTGTACTCCAACGTCTCACACGCTAATGCGTTCTCATCATCTCCGTTAACGTCAGATTGAGCCGGCGAACAACCCGCGAGCATTGCACTCACAAGCGCGAACGTAATACAACGCATTGACTGTAATTACCTCGGGTCTTCGCTTATGTCGTCGCGTGGTCGTACTTGCGTGATTTTTCGCTATACGCAAAGTCGTCGATGGCGAGTTGCGAGCGCATCGAAGCCGTTGATTCCGCAGGTCCGGAGTCAAGCGGAATTCCCGTAGCGTCCGCGATCCTCGTGATGCCATTGAATGCTGAAGCGACGGCGATCGCGTCCACGGTCTTTTCGGCGCCCATGACCTCGACACACTGAGCTCGTAAATTCGCGACCGATTCCCATTCTCGAGAAATCGTCGCGTCAACTAGCTGACCGAGTAAACGCCCGTGCTCTACGCCTGAATCGATCTCTGTGTCCATCACGGCTTGTAGTTCAAACTCGCCGCTCCCACGGAGCAGCATGGCATGCATCGTCGTTCAGTAAAAACACTGATTCAGCGCGGACACACGTGCCGCGATGAACTCAGCTTGACTCCTTGAAATCGAAATGGGCAGGTCGTTGATGTAATACGCTTGACGCATCACGGTGAAGAAGAGCGCGATCGCCGCCGGGACAAGCCCCATTGCTCGAACGATATTCGCCTGTCTTGGGATACCAATTTCATTCAACTGACCATCACGGGGTGCGAGTTGGACCCACGCACCGTCGTCGACGACATCCGGTGATTCTTGCCCAGTCGGTGGTTTCTCTGAACCGGTCAATGTGTCGGGTACAGCTAACCCTAATCCTTGATGAAGCGTATCAATCACCACCGACGTAGCAACGATGCCGATAAGTTCAACGTACTCACTATCACTCAAGCCGTTCGCGAGTGCGCTGGTAAACACAGATTTACTCATCCTTGCAGGATCACTTCGAATACGGTGAATGACATCTACCGCGCTAGTCGACAGATCAGTAACCGTTTCATGATCGCCTTCTACAGCATTGGGTGAGAGTGCATCCAAACGACGCGTACATAAATCGCAGTTGAGGCTTTGACGCGCTTCGCGGATGATTGCCATGCGGTCACGTCCGGACCAGAACGGACCGCTTTCACTCAATCGTTCCCATACCTTAGCATATGCCTCGACAGTCGCCTCACGAACTGGATATGCGCAGTTCTCAAAGAGCTTTGCTGGCATCGATATACCCACCTTCTCGTTCAGCAAGTTACATGACTTGCGGCGGCACTATTTAACCACGTTACCTGTTCGATCATCTGCAAATATCCCGCATTTCTCCATGTGCGGTGCAAAAACTCGGACTAATGCCAGTCCATTTCACGTCCGCAAGGTTAATATGCGCTGCGGACGCTGCTCACTGACACTTGAGTCAAGCGTCAGGTGATTGCCTGAGAACGGACTACGTTTTCGGCTCGCCCTTAAGGCTGACAAGCATTGTGTTAGCTCGAATACGAGGGAGTGGATGTACATGAGTTCGATACTCGTCAAGAACGGAACGGTGGTAGACGGAACTGGGTCCCCTTCCAGTCGGCGGGACGTAGCCATAAGTAACGGCAAAATCGTTGACGCGGTGACGAATCCCGATCGTGTCATCGACGCTACCGATCGTGTGGTTAGTCCCGGTTTCATCGACATTCACACCCACTTCGATCCGCAACTGTGTTGGGACGGTCTTGCAACACCTTCCCTAGAGCATGGGGTCACGACGGTGGTCATTGGGAATTGTTCCCTGTCGTTAGCGCCAGTCAAACCCGAAGGCACCGCGAAATTAATCTCGATGTTCCAAGTCATAGAGGACATCAAGAAACCAACATTTGATGCTGCGGTGCCCTGGTCCTGGGAGACATTCCCTGAATATCTTGACTTCATCCGCGGAAAACTTGGCGTCAACGTTGGTGCCCTCATTGGTCACTCTGCGGTGCGCTTCTATGTCATGGGCAAGGAGAGTCAGGAACGCGCGGCGACCAGCGGTGAAATCGATGCCATGTGCTCCATCGTTGACGAAGCGATGGCGGCAGGTGCGCTCGGAATCTCAAGCTCCTATCTAGATATGGATGAGGAAATGCGACCCGTTCCAAGCCGCTTTGCTGAAATCGACGAGAAAGTTGCGCTTGCTCAAGCAATGGCAGCTCACGGGCGTGGCATTTGGCAAGTTGTGCCATACATCGTCGATCCAGAGCAAGCGCTCGGAAACATTAAAGAACTTGGTGACATCAGCTTGGCAGCAGGTATCCCTTGCAGCTATCAGCCCTTATTAGGTTCAGGAGGCCGCGGATTAGATAACCAGATCAACGCATTGACTGAGCAACACGCAAGAGGTGCAAAGGTGTACGGTCAAACCATGCCGCGGACGTTCGACATGAACATGAGGTTGTCCGAGACCAGTATGCTCCTCTACGGGTATCCATCTTGGAAAGCCATCATGGATTTGCCCGCCGACGAGCGCATGAGCGAATTCAGCGATGTGAAGACTCGACAAAGACTCGTGAAGGAAATGGTGCCGCGAGAAGGTGGTTTTCTCAGCATTGCACAGATGTCTGTTGGCGATGTCTACAGCGAAGAAAACAAGCCCTACCAAGGACGAACGCTCGCCGAGATTTCTAAAACTGAAGACAAGGCGATTGGCGAAGTGGTGTTGGACCTGTCGCTACGCGATAACCTCGATACAGAATTCAAGCTCGAAGGCGTCGTCAACGCCGACCAGGAAGCAGTTGTGCGACTGATTGATAGTCCTGTGTGCCACTTCGGCGCGTCAGACGCCGGCGCACATATCACGCAGTTCTGTGGTACCGGAGACACCACGTATCTACTCTCACATTTCGTGCGTGAATCAGGAAGCATTTCGCTTGAGCGAGGCGTGCAATGCATGACAAGCGAACTAGCACGCGACTGGGGTATTCGAGATCGCGGAACTTTGACGTCGGGACAAGCCGCAGACGTCGTGATCTTTGATGCAGAGCGAGTGAAGATCACCAAGGAGGAATTCGTCGACGACTTCCCTGGTGAAGCACGTCGCTACGTCCGACGCGCGTCAGGATTCGACCATGTTCTCGTTAACGGCGAGGTAGTCTATAGCGCTGAAGGATATTCTGACGCCAGACCCGGTGAAATTGTCTGACGAAGTGCCAAAACAGGGCTCAGGAATGCGACTCGACCAACGTCGTGGTTCGATTTCCGCTACCTATACTTCATCGAAATATCGCATTTCTGCGTCCGTATTTAGCTAATCTGACATCGGGTACCTGGTGGAGATACTTGTAGGAATCATCGTCATCGCGGTGGTGATTGTGTGGTTCAAAAGCAAATCATCCGGAGGCAGCAAACCGGGGATGCGATTCACGCCCGCGAAGGCGCACAGCAACGCGGCGAACGAATTTAGAGCACTTCTGGATCAAGGCAAATCACTCGTCCAGCTAGGCGATCAGTTACCGTTCGGGATCAACTACATGAAATCCGAGCAGCCGATCATCGCAGTTGAAAACGTCTCTTTCATTCGCAACCGATCAGAGTACATCGCGGGTAATGCTGGGGTATCGGTTCGTGTTATGAAAGGCGTGAGATTCCGAACCGGTGGTACGAAGGGTCGACGGATTGAGACACCTCATGTGCTCGACAAGGGAACGCTTGTGGCCACCACAAAATGTTTCTACTTCATAGGCGACAGAAACACGGCGAAATACCCGTATCAAAAACTCATGATGTGTCGAATCGACCGAACTGGCAAAATCATCGAGTTGACGAAGAACACGTCCAACGCGAAGACCGAATACTTTGAGCACGGCGTTTTTCGTACGTCCAATCCCATGGAAGCGGCTTATTTCACATTTGAGTATTTCGCGATGAATCCGGATGCGGGTTCGATGTCATATTCCGACGACCTCGGTGATGTACTGCTCGTGGCTGGTGATCACGACTAAGACATACCCAACTAACATTCCTCGAGAAGGAGTGCGATGTGCTCCGCTCGAACCAACCAATCCTTCAACCCTCGATGGTCTTTGAACAGTCGTGAGACGGAACGCATTCCCTTTTTTCGCGCTCGTTTTCTATCTCGTTACCATCGTATATCCCGTACTGAGAGTTTGGTGGTGGTATGAGCCGACCGGGGCGATTTCAAGCGCTTTGTCGACGTTGGTGATGCTCGCATTTCTTTTCGTGCCACTAGGTTTGTTCCTAAGCCGTTTCATCTTCCGAGTGCCAATGCCGAAGCAAATCATGCCAGCGTTGTACTCCGCTATCGGCTGTTGTTTCCTGTTTTTCCCCGTTGTTCTATTACTTGAGTTTGCTCGCTGGATACCAGGATTTCCGCGAGGATTAGAGAGCCTAATCGCTATTGCCTGCGTAATAGGTAGTGGCGCTTATGCCCTACTCAACGCGCAGCGGCTGCACGTGAAAACGGTCCACATCAAGGGAAACCCCGAGATAGAAAGTCAGTCACTCGTCCAGCTATCTGATGTCCACATCGGTTCGCGTTCACCTCGATACCTCGAACGGATTGTCGAGAAAGTCAAAAAACTTGATCCGACCTGGGTCGTTATCACGGGTGATTTGCTAGATTCCCCGCGGGTCGGACAAGCGGAACTCGAACCTCTCAGACAGATTGCTGACCGAACACTAGCTGTGACCGGAAATCACGAACGCTACGAAGGTATCGACCGCGTCACATCCATGCTTCAGTCGCTAGGTGTAAAGGTATTACGGAACGAGGAATTAGGTGTGTTTCCGTTTCAGTTCGTAGGCGTCGACGATCACGATTCACCAAGTCATCTAATCGCCCAACTAAAGCGATTCGAACCTAATGATGAGGCGTATCGCGTGCTGCTCTACCATCGCCCCCACGGCATGGAGCAAGCTGCTAACTGGGGATTTGACCTGATGCTTGTAGGTCACACACATCGCGGGCAGATTTTTCCGTTTCACTTCGTCGTAAAGCGGTTCTTCCGATTAATCCATGGCACCCACCGATTTGGACGGATGACGCTTCATGTTTCAAGTGGAACCGGAACATGGGGTCCCATTCTGAGACTCGGGAGTCGGAATGAAATTACGAAAGTTGTATTCGCCTAAAAACTAACGGCGAAATTTAAGGTACCAAACACGCCGCCGAGACTAGCCCATAAATTGCTGCCAGGTAGGTAGGTCTTTCACATTCAAATAGGCGTTCGCTTTTTTGGTTTCGCCCATGGTTGCGTTCGGCACGTGGCTGTAGTTATGACCGGGAAGCAACAAAGTGTCATCCGGTAACGCCTTCAACTTCTGCAAGCTGTGAAACATCTCCTCGGAATCGGAACCGGGCAAATCCACACGTCCACAACCATCAATGAATAGCGTATCCCCGGATACGAGCGTGTTCTTCACGCGGAAACACTGGGAGCCGGGAGTGTGCCCAGGCGTGTGTAAAAACTCAACCTCGATCAGTCCTACGTCTAACGTATCACCGGAATCAACTTTCTTGATGTCTGAATCGGAAATCCCCGTGACTTTCTGAACGCCTTGCGCTTCAAGTCGATGTGCGTACACCTTCACCGGTCGTTTTTCCATGATCTGCGCGACGCCTTCAATGCCTTCACCGCGCATGGCGCCGCCAACATGATCAGGATGGTAGTGCGTGACCAGCACGCTATTCAGCAAATACTCTTTCTCATCGAGGTGATCGAGCAACGCATCGATATCCCACGCAGGATCCACGAGCGCGACTTCTCGACTTGACTTGGAGCCGACGATATACGTGAAGTTCTGCATCGGTCCAATCTGGATCTGCTCAATGATCAGTTCATCTGACAACTGCATAGCGATCCTTCATACGGTACTTCGATGCCATTATCCACCGTAGGCTGCACACTAGACTTGTATCCAAGGTATCCAAACCACCGAACTTTTATGGGGAGCATCAATGGCTGCATTGAATAACGTGCGCATCCTCGATATGACGCAATACGAAGCCGGGACGTCGTGTACGCAAGCACTCGCGTGGCTTGGCGCTGATGTCGTTAAGGTGGAAGCGCCAGGCGTCGGCGATCCAGGACGCGGAGTTGGTCTCACCGGCGAGGAACGTTATTCCGCGTATTTCTGCAACTGGAACGCAAACAAACGCAGTGTGGTCATCAATCTGCAGAAAGATTCAGGCCGTGAGCTGTTACTTGATTTGGTCCCGAAATTCGATGTATTCGTTGAAAACTACGGACCTGGTGTCGTTGAGCGCTTGCGCATCGATTACGAAGACCTGAAGCAAGT
>JAGWBO010000072.1 GCA_021295855.1 Pseudomonadales bacterium
GCTCAAGGGGCTTGGGCTCTTTGATGCGGGTGGCTCGCTTCCCGCAGTGTCGGCAACTGAAAACCAGAATCAGGACATCGGTCTTGATCGACACGGAACCGTGTAACCAGTGTGGAAACCACACAGCAGAACATAGGAGCCTAAAATCTGATTCGCTGCGCTGAGCCTGATTTCTTGTGCCTAGCGAAGCGATACAAGGAGGGAGCTAAAACGTTCCCCGAGCGAAGAAAAGCGCTCGAACAAAGCTCTTTTATTCCTGACACCGAGACAATTCGAGAGATTACGAGCGATTTCCGCTTCGTTTCGCTTGCATGCGAACTGCACGTGAGCTAGAGAAGTTCACGCGAGCTAACGATTGAACGTAGCCACCCAACGACCTTAAAGATGACTGCTAACCAGCATAGCCTACCCCATCGTTCGCCAAGCTCTGTCGGGCTATACGACCCTCGCAACGAGCACGATTCCTGTGGAGTTGGTTTTGTATGCGATATCAAGGGGCGAGCGAGTCGCGGCATCATGGAAGACGCAGAACACATGAACTGTTGCATGGTGCACCGTGGCGGTTTGGGATACGAAAAGAACACCGGAGACGGCGCCGGTATTCTGACGGCGATTCCACATAAATACTTCGCTCGCATCTACCGTGAAACAAATAACTCGACCTTGCCCAATCGAGGCGAGTACGGGGTCGGGATCGTCTTCCTGCCACAAGACCCAAATGAGCGCCAAATCTGTATGCAGGTCGTTGAAGATGCCATCGCAGAGGCAGGACAACGCTTACTTGGTTGGCGAGATTTACCAGTTGATCCAGACGGCGCAGATATCGGCAACGCTGCGCGACGCGCCATGCCACACATGGCTCATTGCTTCATTGGTGGCGTAAATTGTGATTCGCCTGACGAACTCGAACGACGACTTTACATCATTCGAAAGTTAGCCACTCATAGGATTAAAGCGGATCCGTCACGAGATATTGAAAAACTTTTTTACATCGCGAGCCTGTCGACGAAGGTGATCGTTTACAAGGGTATGCTCACACCCTTGCAGCTGTTTCCTTTCTTTCTAGACCTTCAGGCTAAGGATTTTGAGTCGCACCTCGCAATGGTGCATTCCCGCTTTTCGACTAACACCTTCCCTTCGTGGGACCGTGCGCAGCCGAATCGCTTCATGAGCCATAACGGCGAAATCAACACCCTACTCGGCAACTCCAACTGGATGAACGCCCGAGAGGGAGTCGTGGAATCGGAGTTATTCGGCGACGACCTGCAGAAAGTATTCCCTGTCGTCGAACCAGACTGTTCAGACTCCGGCACGTTCGACAATGTCCTCGAATTCCTCCTCATGACGGGGCGGACATTACAGGAGTCGGTCCTCATGATGATTCCAGAAGCTTGGCAACATCATGACGAGATGTCGGATGAACGGAAAGCCTTCTACGAGTTCCATTCGTGCCTCATGGAGCCATGGGATGGTCCTGCATCCATTGCGTTCACTGACGGTACCTACATTGGTGCAGTGCTCGACCGTAATGGTTTACGTCCGTCTCGGTACTACATCACAACTGATGATCGTTGCATCATGGCCTCCGAAGTCGGCGTCCTTGATGTCGATCCGGCTTCCGTCATCACAAAAGGTCGTCTCCAACCCGGCAAGCTCTTCTTAATCGACTTCGTCGAGGGTCGGATGGTGCCCGACGAAGAAATTAAGACAGAGTGGTCTGCGAAACGTCCGTGGCGGCAGTGGTTAGAAAACCAACGAGTCGATCTCGATCAATTGCCAATTCCGGTGGAAGTACCAGCCTACGAACCCGATACACTGTTACAGCGCATGCAAGCGCACGGCTACACCACGGAGACCATGCAGTTCATGCTCGTACCGATGGTGAAGGAACTGCGGGATCCGCTTGGTTCGATGGGAAATGACGCCGCCTTGGCAGTCATGTCCGACAAGCCGCGCATGCTGTACGACTACTTCAAGCAACTCTTCGCACAAGTGACCAATCCTGCGATTGATTCAATCCGCGAAGAGATCATCATGGCGCTCGAGTGCTACATTGGACCAGAAGAAAACTTGCTCGACGTCTCAGAGTCTCACGCCAATCGTTTACGCGTCCGACACCCTATCCTGAGCAACCAAGAACTAGCGGCCATTCAGCATATGGATTTAGGCGGCTGGCGGACTAAGACGATTGATACAACATTCGATGTCCAGTCGGGCGAAAGAGGCCTGCAAGAAGCACTGGACCGAATCTCAAATGAAGCCCTAAAAGCTATTACTGACGGCTTTCGTCTAGTGGTCTTGTCTGACCGGCTCATGAGTAAAGAGCGCGTGCCGATAAGCGCGTTACTAGCCGTTGGTACGGTCCACCATCACTTGGTTCAACACCACGCGCGAACACGAATTGGTCTCGTCCTTGAAACCGGCGAAGCACGCGAGGTACATCACCACTGCTTACTCATAGGCTACGGCGCAGATGCGATAAATCCATACCTCGCATTTGAAGCGCTCTGGCAAGCGCGTCGAGATGGTTATCTTGATGATGCAGCACACGTCTCCGACGATCTCGATGTAGTCTCCGCTTACAAAAAGGCCGTTGCGAAAGGCATGATGAAAGTCATGGCCAAGATGGGAATCTCTACGCTTCAGTCGTACAAAGGCGCACAAATTTTCGAAGCCGTTGGTCTCGCAGAAGAAGTCATCGATCGTGCGTTCGCCGGAACTGCAAGTCGTGTAGACGGTATTGGCTTTGATGTACTTACCGAGGAGATGCGGCGGAGGCACGAAATCGGCTTTCCTGGACGGAACGTCGTTCGTATTCCCGTGCTTCCCAATCCGGGTGATTTCCATTGGCGCTTAGGCGGCGATCGCCATATGTGGGACCCAGAATCGATTGCGGACCTTCAATTTGCCTCGCGTGAAAATAATGAAGACGCCTACTGGCGATTCAGTAAACACGTAAACGAACTCAACACGCGCGAAGCTAATCTCCGTGGTTTGTTGACATTTGTTGAGCAACCTGAGAGCTTGTCGATACCACTGGATGAAGTGGAAGGCGAAGGCGAGATCATGAAGCGATTCGCGACTGGTGCGATGAGCTTTGGATCGATCTCAGCCGAGGCGCACGAAGCGCTGGCCGTCGCGATGAACCGAGTCGGTGGCAAATCGAATTCAGGTGAAGGTGGCGAGGATTCGGCACGGTTCTATCCCGACAGTAACGGCGATTGGCGCCGATCTGCAATCAAGCAGGTTGCTAGTGGTCGCTTCGGTGTAACGATTGATTACTTAACGAATGCCGACCAACTTCAAATCAAAATTGTGCAAGGTGCAAAACCCGGCGAAGGCGGCGAACTACCAGGTACGAAAGTCGATGATTTCATCGCACGAATTCGCCACTCGACACCTGGTGTTGGATTAATCAGTCCGCCGCCTCATCACGATATATATTCGATCGAGGATATCGCGCAACTCATTCACGACCTTAAGAACGCCAATCCTGACGCGGACATCAGTGTCAAGCTGTGCTCTGAAGTCGGTGTAGGAACGGTAGCAGCGGGCGTCACCAAGGCGCGTACCGACCATCTAGTGATCGCCGGCGATGTTGGTGGCACCGGCGCGTCTCCACTTACATCAATCAAACATGCTGGTATCCCATGGGAACTGGGATTGTCGGAGACCCACCAAACGCTTGTGCTTAACAACCTCCGTTCCCGTGTCGCACTTCAAGTCGATGGTCAACTCAAAACTGGACGTGATGTCGCTATTGCTACGTGCCTTGGTGCTGAGGAATACGGTTTCGCGACAGCTCCGCTCGTATCACTAGGTTGCATCATGATGCGGAAGTGTCATCTCAACACCTGCCCGGTTGGGATCGCAACTCAAGATCCCGCGCTGCGCAAGCACTTTACGGGTACACCAGAGCATGTCCTGAACTATCTGTTCCTGGTTGCGAAGGAGCTTCGAATGATCATGGCGACTCTCGGTTTACGAACGGTCGACGAGATGGTCGGTCGTGTTGACCTCTTGCGTATCGACAACGCGGCAGACCATTGGAAAGCCAAGGCACTGGACCTGCGAAAAATCCTCGAGCCAATCGTTGAACCCGAAGATTGTCTTGGCGTGTATCGCAAACACGAACAAGACCACGGACTCGAATTAGCGCTCGACAGAGAACTGATCGAACTCGCACAGCCGGCATTAAAGGAAGGCACACGGGTTCGCGCATCTTTGCCAATTCGCAACACGAATCGAGTCGTAGGCGGCATGCTTTCGAACGCGATCATTAAGGCGGTTGGTCCAGAGATGCTGCCGGACGATACCGTGCATTTCAAGTTCACAGGCAGTGCGGGACAGAGTTTTGGCGCCTGGTTGGCAAAAGGCGTCACACTTGAGGTCGAAGGCGACGCAAATGACTACGTCGGCAAAGGACTCTCAGGCGGTCGACTGGTCATCTACCCACCTAAGAGTTCAACTTTCAAACCAGAAGAAGAGGTATTAATCGGCAACGTAGTCCTATACGGAGCAACAGGCGGTGAGTGCTACTTCAGGGGTATTGCAGCAGAACGGTTTTGCGTTCGAAATAGCGGCGCGACCGCGGTCGTCGAAGGGGTTGGAGATCATGGCTGTGAATACATGACAGGCGGTCGAGTGATCGTACTAGGCTCAACTGGGCGAAACTTCGCAGCTGGCATGAGCGGGGGAGTCGCATACATTTGGGATCCATACGCGCTTTTCGCAGCTAAGTGCAACATGGAGCTGGTCGAACTCGAATCACTCGCGAACCGAGACGAAATTGACGAACTCAAAAGACTTATTGATCAACACGCAATTTACACAGGCTCGACAGTCGCAAAAGGCGTCTTAGATAACTGGAAGAGTTCGGTACGCGAATTCGTAAAAGTTATGCCTACAGACTACAAGCGGGTTCTCGAAAGCATGTCGGAACACGCCGAGCTAGCTTCAGCGGAAGTGTAGCTGAAACGTGGGCAAAACCACTGGGTTTATGGAGTTTGAGCGGAACGCCGCCCCATACCGACCTTCGCTCGAACGCATCGCAGACTTTCGCGAAATCTATACGCCGCACGACGAGGCAAGACTTACTGCTCAGAGCGCTCGCTGCATGGATTGTGGCATTCCATTCTGCCAATCGCAGACGTTACCGGACAACCGGATCAGCAAAGCGGGATGTCCCATCCACAACCTAATCCCTGAATGGAATGATCTGGTCTATCGTGACCAATGGCGCGACGCGCTTGATAGATTGCATGCAACCAATAATTTCCCCGAATTCACCGGTCGTGTCTGCCCAGCCCCGTGTGAGGGGAGTTGTGTATTAGGAATCACTGATCCACCGGTTACCATCAAGAACATCGAGATGGCGATCGTGGACAAGGGATTTGAGAACGGCTGGATCCAACCGAATCCGCCGAGTCGCAGAACGAACAAAATCGTCGCGATTGTAGGGTCCGGTCCTGCGGGACTCGCCGCAGCTGACCAGCTCAATCGACAAGGTCATTCGGTGACGGTGTACGAGCGCGCCGATCGCATCGGCGGCTTGCTAATGTACGGCATTCCGAACATGAAGCTGGACAAAGAGCACATCATTCAACGACGCTTGGCACTCATGGAGGAAGAAGGGGTTGTATTTAAACCCGACAGCGATATCGGAGACGGTATGAATGGCACCGTTGACATTCGCAATCTGGTTGAAGAAAGTGACGTACTTCTACTCACCACCGGCGCGACGACCCCAAATGACTTGAACTTGCCCGGACGCGAGTTGGACGGTATTCATTTTGCGATGGAGTACTTAACGGCCAATACGAAAAGCTTGCTGGATTCAAATCTCGAAGACGGAAACTACATTGATGTCAGCGGCGAACGCGTGTTGGTAATTGGTGGCGGTGACACAGGTACGGACTGTTTGGGTACCGCAATGCGCCACGGTTGTGCCGAATTGGTGAACTTCGAGTTGTTTCCGTCGCACCCGGAGGAACGGCGGCCGACCAACCCGTGGCCCGAGTATCCACTGATCTTTCGGGTCGATTACGGCCACGAAGAAGCAACCGCGAAATTCGGCGAGGATCCTCGGATATTCGGGATTAGTACGACCGAATTCATGGATAACGGTAACGGTCGTGTTGGTGGCGTAAAAACGTTGGATATCACCATGGAATGAGGATCGCCCACGCCGATTTCAGGCACTGAAAAGGTTTGGGAATTCGATCGTATCTTTCTCGCACTCGGCTTTCGAGGACCTGAACACTACGTGTCCAAACCACTCGCATTGGAGCTCGACAATCGAACGAACTATCTTGCGGATAAAGGTAAATACGAGACTTCGGTGAACGGTGTATTTGCCGCTGGCGACTGTCGACGTGGCCAATCTCTAGTCGTTTGGGCAATTAATGAAGGACGTGAAGCCGCCAGAGAAATCGACCGATATCTCATGAAATCGACCACACTTCTTGGCTAACGGCGTGTTTTTAAGCGAGCTCGCTCGGGTCGACGTCAATCGACCACCTTGTCTTTCGTGATTTCGGCCGCATACGTTCTACTGTTTTAAGCGCGTCATGCAATTGACGTCGTTGTGAAGCGATGACGACTCCTTGAAATCGATATTGCCGAGCCACTCGACTGATAGGCGCATTAACCGGCCCTAACACTTTTACGTCGCACTGCCGAAGCGTATTCAATACCTCGCTACAGAAGTCTTCTGCTAACCGCTCGTCGGTACCCTCGGCGCGTATGGCAGCCATCTGTCCGAAAGGTGGAAACTTCGCCTCTCTACGCAACCTTAATTCGGTTTCTGTGAATCCAGCATACCCATTTTTAACTAGAGATCTCAAATCCGGGTTGTCTGGGTCGAACGATTGAATCCAAACTTCCCCGGGCTTCTCCGCTCGTCCAGCCCGACCGGCGACCTGCACGATCAACTGTGCGGTACGCTCAGGTCCCCGAAAGTCTGCCGATAGAAAACCATTGTCGGCGGCGATCACGGCAACCAAAGTGACGTTGGGAAAATGGTGACCCTTTGCAAGCATTTGCGTCCCGATCAACAAACCGTCCTCAGCATGTTGTAAACGAGAAAACATCGCAGTCAGCTGCCGATTAGTCCGAACGCTGTCGCGATCAATACGGTGTCGTGGAACATCGGGAAAAAATTGCGCAAGCGTCTCCTCAACTTGCTGTGTGCCGACTCCCAGCGTAACGATCGACTCCTTCCCGCAATCTTGGCACTTTGACACCGCTTGATAACGGCGGCCGCACGCATGGCACTGGAGGAACTGACTCGGAACTTCATGCCAAGTTAACCTCACATCGCAATCCAGACAATTGGCTGTCCAGCCGCAGTCTTGACAAAAGTAGTAGGTCGAGTGACCACGGCGGTTAATCAAAACTAGGACTTGTCCGTCTCGATCTAAATGCTCACCGATCCTGCGCAGCAAAGGCTCGCAAATTCCTCCTTTAACTTGAGTATGTCGCATATCCTGGATATGGAACGATGGCAGCTGTGCTGCACCGGGTCTATGCGATAACCGGAGATAGCTGTAGCGTTTCGTCCTCGCATTCACCACAGACTCCATCGAGGGCGTCGCACTACCGAGGACGCAAGGGATTCCAAGTTTGCTAGCACGCAATACCGCCACGTCTCGTGCAGAGTAGCGCAACGATTCGCTTTGCTTATACGAAGGATCATGCTCTTCGTCTACCACGATCACGCCAAGATTCTTGAAAGGCGTGAACACTGCTGATCGGGTACCCACGACAATCGGTATCTCGCCAATGGCAGCTTGTGTCCAAGTTTCAAATCGCTTCGCATTCGAAATCATCGAATGCATGATGGCTAATCGACTGAATCGTTCTTGAAAACGGCGGGTCATTTGAGGCGTTAGCGCGATTTCGGGTACTAACACAAGTGCTTGTTTCCCTTGGCGTATTACGTCATCAATGACCTGCAGGTATACCTCAGTCTTACCGCTTCCCGTGACACCGTCGAGCAGGAAAGTCTGAAACTCATGAAGACTTGACTTAATCGAATCTATGGCGTCTTGTTGCTCCTGCGACGGAGAGATCGGACTTGGCGTGATTACGGATGTTGACGCGACAAGCGCGTCTAACGGAGGTTTTGCGATATCAAATGATTTGAGTGTCGATTCGCGTACGGCTCCGTGTTCGTGAAGCGTCTGCCACGCGTGTTGTTGACGAATTGCGTTCGCCTTTAGATCATGGCGATTGGTGTCGTCAATGAGCGTCCACTGCTTTTCAGGTTCCGTCCTTGCGGCTTGTCCGCGTACGACAGCCGTTGGCAAAATCGTTTCAAAAACAGATCCTAAGGGATGGTGGTAGTACTCCGACAGCCAGAGGCCTAACTCAACGACTTCCTCGCTGATAAGAGGTTGTTCATCGATCACGCGCTCGATGTCTCTGAGTTTGAAGTTAGACTGATTCACATGGCCAATGACAACACCTACGGCGCGTCCGTGACCGAGTGGTACGCTCACTCGAGCACCAACAGCCGGAGTGGGCATGCCACTCGGTATCGAATAGTCGTAACTCTCCCATACACGGCGAGGCACGACCACTTGAACGATTTCGGTCTTTTTCGACGACATATCTGTGATTAAACGACTAGAATTGCGCACGCCAATTAACAG
>JAGWBO010000073.1 GCA_021295855.1 Pseudomonadales bacterium
TCGAAGTCTCTACAAGATACCTGACTCGAATTTAGCTGATCAACATTGGGTGGTTGAACCTGCTTCATGTGTCGTAACTGGCATTGACTGCTGCCGGATTAAGGTGGGCGAACGTCTCGCGCTAGTAGGTTGCGGTTTTATGGGATTGATGATGGTCCAAGGGCTGCAGGGGATGGGACTGGATCAACTCATTGCACTTGACGTTGATGATCGACGTTTAGAACTCGCGAAGGAGTTTGGTGCAACCGAAGCACACAATGTAACTTCCGATGGATTCGATGACGTCAAACGGGATCTGCTGGGACGAGGGATTGACGTAGTCGTCGATACAAGTGGTGCCCAGTCAGGACTCGATCTTGCCACTGAGATCGTCAGACGGGCAGGTTTGATCAATCTCTTCGGCTGGATCAAGGGTACGGAAGCCACATTCAACCCGACGACTTGGCACGGTAAGGCTATTTATCCGTTTCCACCCGCCATCCGACTCATTCAGAACGGTGTGATCGATTTGAGACCTTTGGTAACGCACGTCGTACCGATTGAGGAGTTTCCGTCGTTCATGAGTGAGGCGACGTCCGGTCACGTTAATGGTTACATAAAAGGAGTAATCACAACAGGAGCATGAAAACGGAAGCGCGGTATCGCGACGACTTCAAGACGCCGTGACGGGGTGGGCTCGTGTTGAATTAGCTCGTTCGCTGTTCGCTTGCCACCTTGGCCAGGTGATCAAACCGATCGCTTGGCGAATGTGGAAATCCGGCACGAGCAACATCGCTTAGCCAATTAGTCAGACGCAGTAGATTCTGCTTCGACACACACTCCCTCAGACAGAAATTGCTCGATTGTTGAGTCATCGTAACCAAGTTCATTAAGTACGTCCCGCGAGTGTTCACCCAGTCGGGGTGCAAGTTCCATAGGCATGTGAGGCACGCCACTCACCTGAACGGGATGGTTCACCACGAGCGGTACACCAACCTTCGAGTTTGTTGGTTTCGTGACCATCCTATTTAGCAGGATTTGTTGATCCGTCGGGGTTTCCTCAACGATTCCGATCCGATTAATCGGCACGTCGAAATCGTCGAAAATTTCAAGCCATTCATCCGAAGTCTTCGATGCGATGATTTCTTGGATACGAGCGCCAATTTCGTCACGATGTTGATACATGGCTCCCGGAGTCTTGAAACGTTCATCCACGAGCAGGTCGGTTGCGTCCATAGCAGTGAATACAAGGTTCATCAATTCCTCGTTACGCACCATGTTGAACTGCAGCCAACGTCCATCCTTTGCCTGATAGACTCGGAACGAGAAGCCGGGTCGCTCCGAACCTTCTCGATACTTCTGCGTGTCGGCGCCTGCCATCACACCTTGTGCTGTAGCTGAATTCGACCAAAGTCCGTTGGCAAGTAATGAAGTCTGTACGAATGACCCTTCGCCAGTACGTTCGCGTTTTAAGAGGGCGGTGACGATACCCGCGTAGATCGACACCGCGGTAGGATGGTCTCCCATTCCGGGTAGACCCTGTGTTGGTTGAGTGCCAGGTTCACGCATTAGGTCCATTAGGCCGCTACGTGCCCAGTATGCTAATTGATCAAATCCCTTGCGGTTCCGTTCCGCACCAAGTTCGCCATACGCAGTCAGCGATGCGTAAATCAGATTTGGATTTGACGGTTTGACGTCTTCATAGTTGAGTTTGAAGCCTTCGCGACTGGGGTAGGGCATATTGGTGATGAATACGTCGCACTGCGCAATGATTTCGTGCATGACCTTCAATCCGCGGGGATCTTTCAAATCCAAGGCGATGCTGCGTTTGTTACGACCGTCCATTTGCCACATGTAGTTCTCACCACCTGGATCGGTATCCGGCATGGTGGAGGTCCATCGCAACATGTCGCCTCGACGAGGCTCTTCGATTTTGATCACATCTGCGCCGAAATCAGCCATCATCATAGCTGCGGCGGGTCCTGCAATAACCGTTGCAGCATCGATGACTTTCAATCCCTGAAAGAGGTATTGGTCCATAGAGTGTATGTTGGTGTGGGTGGCGAAGCGAGGTTGCGAATGTTATCGGGTACTCATAGTCTTCAGATTTGAAATTAGCATTTCCTAATGCGTAGACTTTGCGCACTTTTCACGGGCTAACGGGCTAACGTCACATGCTTCAGGAAGAAAAACTTCGCGTTTTGCGGATCTTGAAAGAAGGTATCGCAAACGGGACCACACACTTTGCAGATGGTATCGTGCAAAGCCCTGTTGACGACTTTACGTCAAAGGAGTTGCTGCAACAAGAACAGCAGGTTTTCTTCAAGGATACGCCGCTGTTCGTTGGTCTCTCCTCCGATATTCCAAAAACTGGCAATTACAAGGTTGAGACGATTAACAACGCCTCCCTCCTATTCGTGCGTGACCCGAATGGAAGGTTTAGGGCGTTCGCGAATGTCTGTCGACACAGGGGCGCTCAGGTAGTTCCTGACGGGAAGGGCCGCGCGAGACAGTTCAGCTGCCCATTTCATGCGTGGACATACAACACGGAAGGGCAGTTAATCGCGGTTAATCGTGAGCGCAACTTCGGTCCCGTTTGCAAGGAAGAATTTCCGTTAGTGGAGCTCCCTACAGCAGAGAAATACGGGATGCTTTGGTGCAAGCCTAGTCCGGGTGGTACCGTGGATGTCGATGATTGTTTAGGCGGGTTGGGCGACGAGATGGCCGCTTGGGGGCTAGACAAGATGACCCATTCGTCTGACCAAGTGATTGATGCCAACGCGAATTGGAAACTTGCGATCGATACATTCGGCGAAAACTATCACTTTGACGTTCTCCACCGTAATTCATTGGCGCCTGCGATCAAAGGAAACCTTCAAACCCATGATGTGTACGGCATGAACTACAGGATGGTTTTTGCCAACCAACAGTGGGAGAAAGTTGTTGCGGAGATTCCCAACGAAGAAGACTGGCCGTTCTTCTCGCTGACGTTAACCGTCTACTTCATTTATCCGAATACGATCTTGCTCGTCGACTTCGCAGGCTGTGACATCCTGCGCATACATCCGGACGGTGACTCGACGAGCAAGTCCAACACGTACCACAGTTGGTATTTATCACCACAATTCATCGCAGCTCACGAAGAGCATGGTGTTAAGGTCAATCAGGAAGAAAAGTTCCACGGTTTCAATTCGATTATTCAACAGGAAGACTATCGTGTTGCGGAATCCACACAACGGAGCGCGAACAGCGCCGCGGTCTCACATGTGTTGTTTGGTCGAAATGAACCCGCCTTGCATCACTACCACAACGTGCATCGCCGTGGACTAAATCGACCTGAGCTCGAGCTGATCGCAACGGGATAGTTTGACCGCCTAACCCTATCGGCGCGGGCTGTATTGAGGTCGTGCGTCGTGTCGTCCCCACGCTCGGAAACTATCTTGATTGCGAGCGTAAAATTGCAGATACTCCACACAATACTGCGCTTGGCAAAGTCGGTCCCGCTATGTGCGGGTATTGTCTCTATGCATAAGTAAGATCGATGGTTTGTTAGCGTCGTTTAGTGTGTGCCCAACGGCACTGGCTGAATCGAAACTGCGAACGTAGTTTGCACGTTCATTCACTCTAGGGTTTACGCAGAGAAATCATCCGTAATCAACCGCACCAATTGAGCTGCGGTGGACAATTGATTGCACATTTCCATAGGACGACTTAAAACCTGCCGCTTGCTTAGAGGTATCTCTTACCTTCGCGAATCGGGCTCGTGACGTCATGTCCAAGGAGGAAAGACTTGGTCTTCAACCAGTACCTTCGCCGCAGCTCAGAAAAAGCTGAAGCATTCACCTCACTGCTTGCGATCTTTGCTGCAAGCATCTTGCTCATCAGTTGTAGCGGCGGTAACACCGATCCTGCCGAAGGCGGCAACGAACCGCTGAACCCCATTACACCAAAGGGTTGGGAGCTCATCTGGTCCGACGAGTTCGATGGAAGTTCCTTGGATTCGTCCAAATGGAATATCCAAACAGGCGACGGCACCGCCGAAGGGATCCCGGGCTGGGGTAATAACGAACTACAGTCTTATCAAGCGGGTAACGTTTCAGTTGGTGGCGGTAACCTAACGATCACTGCGAGACAAGAGTCTGCAGACGGTCGGGAATACACGTCAGGACGTATAAACACAGCCGAGAAGCTCGACATGCGTTATGGTCGAGTTGAGGCAAACGTTCACGCTGCTTCAGGACAGGGCATGTGGTCAGCGTTTTGGATGTTACCGACAAATTCAGAATACGGTAGATGGGCTGCAAGCGGCGAAATTGACATTCTTGAAGTCTTTTCAAGAGACCCAGTTCCGTTCACGCAAGCTGCGCTGCATTACGGCATGTCGTGGCCTCTTAACACCTTTGTCTACACGAAATACGAAGGTATCGATCCTGCAGATGGATTCCATGTTTATGCCGTCGAGTGGGACGAGCAGGAATTGCGTTGGTTTGTCGATGGTGAGCATTACTTCACGGTTAACAACTCAACTTATTGGAACTACTTCCTCAACGAGGAGACGAATGCGCACGAAGCCGGATCGGACTCCGCGCCATTCGATCGACCATTTCACCTTCTACTGAACCTTGCGGTTGGTGGAAGTTTGCCGGGTGCACCAGTTCCAAGTTCCTTCCCGGCCGAGCTGCGCGTGGATTACGTTCGGGTCTACAAATGCAACATAGATGAAACGACCGGTAGAGGCTGCGATGGTTTTATTGATTACACCGATCCATCCGTCCTAGCGCCACTGCCAGAAAAGGTGTTTACTGCGTCGTACGATCTGTACATTGATGCTGCTGGAACGCTCACTTTCGAAGATGTAGAGGATGTTGTCCCACTGACCATCGGCGTTTATGACGCGGACGGCGCACTAGCCTTTTCGGAAGTTGACACAGGCGATAGTCGCGGCACAGTCATCGACATGCTTACTTCAGGCGGTGGCAATTTCAATATCTACGCCGCCAATAATGAACGCCAGACGCTTTTCGGCATGGGCAGCGCGTCAGATGGCGCGAATTACGCGGGCGAGGTTTCGTTTGACGTATATGTATTCAGCGAAGGCACGGACGCAGAGAGCGGTTTGCAGGTGAAGCTCGACAGCGGATTCCCAGATCTCGGCTTTGTTGAGATTTCAATATCCGACTTGCCACTGGATGAATGGACAACAGTGACTGCTCAGATAAGCGACATCGCACATAACGCTGGACAGTTCGGTGGGGGGCCGGTGGATCTGTCGAATGTCTTGAGTTTGTTCGTCCTGGAACCAACCGGTGCCGCGCACATTCAAGTCGACAACATTCGTTTGTCATGCGCTCATGTGAGTGATTGTGGAATAACACCGCCTTTGCCTCCACCGCCACCGTCGAACCAACCGTTCCTGGTCTACATCGATGGTGTGGACCCAGCATGGGTTCCGGGTATTGCCGCAGCAGATTCGGGAACTGGATGGGCTAACTACTACGATGGCGCTACGGAAAACAAAATTCAGTGGCGTGAGATCGATGCTGACGATCCAGATCGCGGCAAGGTAATAGAGGTCACATTTACGGATAACGATAGCCAAGGGGTATGGTTTGTCGAGTCTAGCATGGGAGTCGATTTGGCCGCTTTTGCAGGAGGCACTGTCAGCTTCGACATTAAGGTCGACGACTACGGTGCGAACGAAAACGGTTTAGCGATGAAGATTGATTGTTTCTTCCCGTGCTCGAGTGGCGACCAATTTATCGGTAAGGTCGGCGACGGCGAATGGGAAACGGTCGAGATTCCTGTTTCCCAACTGTTGGGAGGCGGTTTGAACCTTGCGACGATAAACACCGGTATCGTGATTTTCCCGTCAGACCTAATCTCACCGGTCACGTTCCAACTTGATAACATCCAATGGATGCCAGGGGATCAGGGGCCAATGCCTCCGCCCAGCGCGGGTGCCGTGACACTGTTCGACGATGCGATAGCTGACGGCTGGTTCCTTTGGGACTGCTGTGGTGGCGCGACGTTCGCGGAGGTTGAGGACGACGAAGTACATAACAACGTCGTTGAACTGTCGTTCGGTGCCGTCGGCACGGTCACAGGCTTCCAGGCAACGGAGAGCCTGGACATCAGTCATTTGGCGGAAGGTGGTACGTTGGTGTTCGACTTTAAGGAAGTGAATCCGCCGCCAGAAGGATCCGTGTGGCGCTTAAAACTCGAGAGCGCGGGTGCCGCTACAGCGGCTGAGGTTGTGCTTACGGCCGCGGGTAATCCGGAACCTAGTTCCGAATGGCAGCGTTACCAATACTCGTTGAGTGAAGATCTGGCGGGACTGGATCTAAGCGCGATCAAACTCGTGATGATCTTCCCAGACTGGGCGAATGCAGATGGTGCAGTAGGAAGAATCGACAACGTGCGGTTCGCTCCGGCGCGGGCGTCTATCGAACTCTACGGAGATGCACCAGCGGAAGGTTGGTTCCTATGGGATTGTTGTGGCGCGGCAACTTTCGCTGAAGTGACCGATGACGAGGAACACGGCAACGTGATCGAGCTGTCATTTGGTGCGGGTGGCACAGTTACTGGCTTACAAGCCGCCGTCGGTGTCGATGCAAGTTCTGTAATAGGTGGGGATCTGGTGTTTGAATTCAAGGAAGTCGCGCCACCCCCTGAAGGTTCACAATGGCGCGTCAAGCTTGAAAGTAGCGATGCTGCGACAGCTGCCGAAGTTCTAATGACTGCGGCAGGAAACCCGACTCCGAATTCCGATTGGCAGTCATACAGCTACGATCTTGACCTCGATTTCGCGGGGCTTGATCTATCAGACCTAAAACTCGTGATGTTCTTCCCCGATTGGGCGAATGCCGAGGGGGCCGTTGGGCGCATCGATAACGTGCGTCTCGAGGCTCCAGAGTAGCTAGCGGTAATAGGAGGAAAACTATGAGCAAGTTAATGATGGCGTTTGGAACCCGAAGCGCGGTAATCATGGCGTCGATATTGATCGCCCTGTCACCGTTGGCTAAAGCCCAAGAACAAGAGGACGAAACGTCCGACGAAGCGGAGACCGTCGCGATGGAAGAGGTCATCGTGACCGTCGAACGGCGTGAGCAGAACCTACAAGACCTTGGCGCGACCGCCTACAGTTTTGATGGTGAGAATCTAAAGATGCAAGGCGTCGTTGACCTCACGGATCTATCTGAGATTGCGCCCGGGCTCGAGATTGGAAATAAAGGTGGTAATGTCGAGGTTTGGATTCGAGGCGTTGGTTCGTCCAACAACACTGAACTCGGCGATCCGGCAGCCGCTACGCATCTTGACGGCGTGTATCTTCCACGTACGGCGGGAATTGGTTCTGCTTTCTTCGATGTCGGACGGGTAGAGGTCAACGTTGGACCACAAGGGACATTGCGAGGCCGTAATGCGACTGCAGGATCTGTCAACATCATTCCATGGCGACCTGGAATGGGTCGCAAGGAATTTGCATTGGAAGTCGAGACCGGCGATTACGAGACTAGCGTCTATCGCGGTGTCGTGAATCTACCGATTGGGGAGAACGCGGCGTTTCGGCTGGCTGGTTACTCGTTTGAGCATGGTTCTTATTACAACGATGTAGGACCCCTGGATCTTGAACTTGCCGAAGCAGAGGACAACACTGGCTACCGTGCCCAGTTGGCTGCGGACGTTACGGATCGATTGAGTGTGTTGGTCGCGTACGACAGTGTGCACGAAACTGGCACCGGCTGGACTGGTACGAACTATGCGAATCCACTTGGCAACGGTGTGCATCCGGAGGACATAGAGGATCCGCGCGACGTGTATGCACGTGCGTTCACACCAATGCTTGACACGACGCATTGGGGCGCAAAGTTGGAACTAACCTACGACTTTGATTTTGGCACTGCCGAGCTCACGGTCAGCAGGCGCGATCTCCTTTACAACTACGATGCAGCAACACCACTTGCGCCTGACTGGAATGGTGTAGCCGACACGCTGCAACCCGTCGATGAGGCATACGACAACTGGTCGCGATTTCAATTTATCACGGATAGTGTGTCGGACATTCAAGAGCTTCGGTTCTATGGCGATTCTGGAGCATGGACGTGGACCACGGGCTTGTTTCATTTCATCGAAGATCAATACACATTCCTTGGATCCGTAGGCGATCGAGGTTTGTTTTTTCAAGGTGTTGAGTTCAACCAACCAACGACAGATTCCGAATCGTCTTCTGTTTACGGAGACGTCACTTATCACCTTAACGACATCACCCGACTTACGGGTGGTTTGCGCTTCACCACAGAAGAGAAATCTCGGATCGGTGTCAATGCTCGATACGCCTTTGCACTCGGCGGGCGCAATTTCAGCTGCTGTGGCGGCGTGCGCTTAGGTACCGAAGGATTTCGATTTGCCGCGCGTGATCGAACCATCTTCGAACCGGATGCGAATGGTGACGGCACCG
>JAGWBO010000074.1 GCA_021295855.1 Pseudomonadales bacterium
CGGTGCTATCACGACGGAAGTGCTCGAAGCGGGTCCGTTTTATTACGCGGAACATTACCACCAACAATATCTCGCAAAAGTGCCGAACGGCTATTGTGGTTTAGGTGGAACCGGTGTGTCCTGCGACATTGAGGCGCTTGCACCAGCGGACTGAGATCTGCTCCTCGATTCCTCAAACGGGATCTGTCTGAGCGTCGCAAAGCGCAAGTTACGCATACTGGCGAACCCGCCGAACACGACAACTAACGCAACCACATATATCCCGGACCCGCTTACTACGGCCGAAAGTACATTCGTAAATTCGGTGAGACTACCCAGGAACAACCCACCGAGTGGCAGCAGGCTGTAGCACATCGTGTGAATGCCCATTACTCGACCTCGAAGCTGATCAGGCACGCTTAACTGCATCGATGTCATTGAGGAGATAAGGAACAATGACGCGAAAAATGCGGCAGCGAACTGTAGGACGAGTGCGAACGAGAACCAAGCGAAAATCGAAGCAACTGTGAACCCGATCGTAGTTACAGCGGTAAGGATGCCACTCGACAGCATCATGTTCGTGAGATTCCGGTCGTGACGATTGCCGCCGACCACCATCGTTCCGACGATGGATCCGATTCCCCCTGCGGTCATTAGAAGACCTAACCCAACCTCGTCCCTTAGATCATGGGAGTTACAGAAAAACATACCAATGAACGTCAGTGCCAAAAGGTATTTGAAAATGTCGTGGCGAAATATGAAAGAAATGCCTTCAACGATCTGCGTAACGGCACCGATCTCCGAGCTTGCGCTAACAACAGGTCGTAATTGAAGTGCGTACATCGTCAGGCACATCGCGAGATACCCGCCCGTGGCGAGCCCAAAAATTACGCCTGATCCCGTGAAATACAGCAGGAACCCCGCGGGCGCTGGAATAGCCATTCGCATGACTTGCCAGACAAAGGAATTTAGCGCTACCGCACTCAGGAATTGGTCTCGATCTACGAGTTGCGGAAAAATCGCAACCCGCGAGGGCCAATCGAACCCGTTGAGGATGGAAGACAGTGCGGCGATCAGCAGCACGTGCCACACTTCAACAACGTCTGCCAATACAAGAACCGTGAGTAGACCGATGAGTAGCATGTTTCCACCGGATGTAGTCAGAAGAATCACGCGTTTGTCGTACCGATCAGAAATCACACCGCCGAACAACGTGATCGCTAAATTAGGAAGGGCAGCCGCTGCCCCGAGCCAACCCAACATGATGGGAGACTCGGTAATTTCGTAAACCAGCCAGAGTTGACCAAACGTGACGAGCTGCGTTGCACCGACCGCTGCGAGCGACGCTAGAAAATACTTGACATATGAAGGTTGACCTAAAGCCGGATACCGGTCAACGATCACTCGTGCGATAAATGCCATCGAAGGGATACTACGTTTATGCCAGTAGCCGCTTTCAGGTGATGTGTCGCAATAGTTCGAACATTGACGGCTGTGTGGTGAAAATGTGTTGCAAGCAGATCGCCTATCTCAAAGAATACGGGGATTAAACGTGAGTTATTCAGTTCGTTTCAAGGAAATCGTTGACAGATTTACCGTCGCCGTTGAATGTAACGACGGTGAGGCTCTTGCATCACTATTCACACCAAATGGAGCATATTGCGACGGTTTTTATGGGGAGTTCGTCGGAAGAGAAGCTATTGCTGCTATGTTGCGTGATCATTTTTGGGGACACGCAGAAGGATTTCGTTGGGAGATGTCCAATCTGCTAAGCGACGGCGAACACGGGTATGCGACATATTTGTTTAGTTACTCTTCAACGATGCCGGAAGCAGCGGGAAAGCACGTGGTCTTTGATGGCATTGCCCACTATACATTTGAGGATAACCTGATCGCGCGCTATGAAGAGATCTTCAATACGGGCATGGCTCAGGCGCAGCTTGATTTTGATCCAATTCGAATCAAAAAGCATTTACTGAAAAAGGCCGAACAGCTTAAAGGGAATCCGGTGTAACAGGTTTGTCTGTTAATTCGGATCGATCGGTTCGTTGTACTTCGGATCGACGGCTGTAAAGAGCGTTTGCAGGGTTCGGTACGTTAATCCCCAGACAAAATGACGTTGCTCGAGTCGATAGCCATTGAATGGGACTTGCGTATCCGCTATGGCACGAAACTCGACATCATGGTTGTCACCTTTGAACATGGCGTTGAACGAACCCCACACCACCTCGTCCACTTCGTGGTTCAGGTTTAAGTCTGGAATGGAATCGACTGCAAAGACGTAAGGCGCGACGAGCATGTCGATGGTTCGACCGCGCGGCGCAGCGCGTTGATGTGATAGCGGTCCGATTAGCCTGGAGTCACTCAAATCGAGTCCAATTTCCTCTTCGGTCTCTCGTACAGCCGCAGCGACCAGGTCAGCGTCGCCCTCATCCATGTGACCACCCGGGAACGCCATGTGGCCAGACCAAGGGTCTCCGGCGACTGTCGCCCGTTTGATGAAAAGGACTTCAGTCTGATTGTATGGTTGATGAAGCACGACCGCGACGGCGGCTTGCCTAGTGTGCCTCGTCGGTTTCGTTAACAACGGTTTATGTTCGCTAACGCGACGTGAAATCGCCTCGATGGTGTGATCTATCAACGATGAAATGCGCGGACGCAGCTTAAGAAACGCGCAATCATAAAGGCGTCTAGGTCACTCTTGACGTGCACAATTGCTGCGTTCGTTAGTAGGGTCTAAATTAGTGCGTTGTCACTGCCTTCTCTTAATTGCTAGCGCGTTTTTGTGCCTTTCAGTTTTTGCCGACGACGAAGTAGAGTGCGCGTCGAGTATCGCACGTATCACGCAAAACTACCCAACCGCCAATTTCGATGTCTGTACGGTTGTCGATGAGCACTCATTCTCTCTCTCAATCGAGCCAGAAGATGAACCAATAAATCCAAGCCCATGGTACGGATTCGCGGTAGAGCGTCTGCGTGACGTCGATGATGAGGTCCGAGTCTCTCTCACCTACCAGAACACCTCCCACCGATACCCACCGAAATTTAGTGTCAACAAAGTAGATTGGGTTCGCATCGACCAGAGTCTGGTGGTTAGCGAGAATGAATCAACGGCAACCTTCGCGATCCCTCGTGGTGCGAGACTGATCTACGTATCTGCTCAAGCCGTCGTCGATGTGGCGATGTACCGCGCGTGGATGACAAGGCTCGTCGAAATCTACCCGTTCTTAACACGTCAGGAACTCGGTTTTTCGGTTGCGAAACGACCAATTGAGTCACTCGTACTGAATCCTGATGCCCAGCGTGTTGTCGTCCTCCTCGGGAGGCAGCATCCACCTGAAGTGACAGGTACGTTCGCGTTCATGGCCTTCGCCGAGAAACTGCTTGATCTGAAAGTTCACGCTCACGATCAACAAGACAAGCGGTTACTTGAGTTTTTCCGCCAACACATGATTGTCTTCGTTCCTTTGCTGAATCCTGACGGCGTACAGGAAGGTCATTGGCGTCATAACTTGCGAAGTACTGACTTGAATCGCGATTGGTTTGAGCAAGCACAACCCGAGACTCAATCTGTAGTGCGTTACGTGGCGGATCTGACCGGCCAGGGTAAGCAAATCGTTCTCCATATCGACTTCCACTCGACTAATCGAGATGTGCTCTATACACAGATGCACGATGATGTGACTGTTCCGGAGAGCTTTGCGAAGCAGTGGTTGGCGTTCGTAACTAATCGAGGTCTCGCGCGACTACCGGAACACGCGCCACGACCGCTGACCGACCAAGGTACCGCAAAGGGGTACTTCTTCAAGACTTACGGCATTCCCTCAATTACCTATGAAGTCGGGGATGAATCCGATCTTCGCGACGTGAGACTTACGGCTGCGGAATTCGCATTAGGCATGGTGTCGATATATGGCGAATTAGTATCAGGGTCATCGAATCACGAACCTTCCACCTGTGATACGTTGTATTGCCTCATGGTGAACGCAAATGGCGCGTCCTTACTTGTCTTGGATGAGCAAGGACTGATTGATTCAGCGTTAGCTGCGAGACTTGCACGAGAGCAACTTATCTATAAGCAAGACGCGGAGCAGCACGGCTGGCCGTCTGGTCAGAACTACCTCACGTTCGAGGAGGAAATGATCGAGAAACTAGGTCCCGAAGCCTCAAATGTTCACGTCGGTCGTTCAAGACAAGATCTTCACGGAGTTGCTCGAAGGATGCTTGCGCGGAACAAGGCATTGGCGTTATACGAGTCGTTGATTGAAGCCAGAACGTCGTTGCTTGACGTAGCGTCGCAATACGGTGATGTCGTGATTCCAGCGTATACGCATGGAGTTCCGTCTCAACCGACGACATACGGACATTTGTTGCTTGCGTTCGAGGCGGCGCTGTCGCGAGACACCGTGCGACTGCAAAGTGCGATAAGTCGATTAAATCGAAGTCAACTGGGTGTGGCGGCCGGTTCAGGCTCGAGTTTTGATCTCGACAGGGAGCAACTCGCAAGATGGCTCGCTTTTGACGGTGCCATTCCAAATACGTACGACGCCAACTTCCTGTCGACCGCAGACTACAAGCTCGAGATAGCCGGCGTGATGTCGCAAGGCTTGGCCACGCTTTCTAAATTTCTCGCCAACGTGCATGCGCAGCAGCGTAACCCACGTCCGTGGATCTATTTAGGCGACGAATTAGTGAGTGGCAGTAGCATCATGCCGCAGAAACGTAACCCGCGAGAATTGGACCGAATCCGCACACTTGTAGCACAAGTTCTTGGCGATACGAATGCAATACAGTTGATGAACTACAACGTTGATACGGGTATGCACGATTATCGAACCGTTACACCTCTAGTAGAGACCCTGGAGTTAGCGGAGACCGCATATAGCCGTTTTGCGGCACTCCTCAAACACATCCATGTGGACGGCGATTTGGCCATGGCTGAGCTGAGGAAAGGGTTCTCGACATCGACCGAGATCGCAGAAACCCTATATCGAGAAGCACGTATTCCGTTCAGGACAGCGCACGAGTACGCAAAGCAAGTCGTAGAACAGGCGCGAACCAAGGGTCAGCGGTTGGATGAAGTGGCTAGTCAGGATTTAGAAAGGATCTATCAAGAGGTCGTCGGTGATGCTTTGCCGGTGGCAGTCGACGCTATCCATAATGCGATGGATCCGAGTTTTTTCGTCGCGATTCGAGACAACAGCGGCGGTCCATCGACCCAATCCGTAGGTAATGCGCTGAATGAACATCGACGCGACTTAGTTAGAGATGAAACTTGGTTACGAGTTCGTCGCGCTCAAATCCGATACGCGGAAGATCGACTGGATGCACAGTTAAGAATGCTCGCTTCACGATAGAAGCGTTAAGTTGCGATAGTCAGTGCTTTATGGGTTTAATTCACTGCTGCAAATCTTGAACCCGCCCGGGTTCGTTGGCTCATCTGCATGTTTTCATGGCTACCACGGTCAGGGAGTTTCCTGATGCACAACCGTATCACGTCGACAGCGATCTTCCCGCTGATATTCACCGCCGCACTCTTTGCCCCTACTTTGTTCGCTCAGGAAGAAGACGCGGAAGAAGAAGAGATCATTGAAGAGGTCATCGTAACTGGATCTCAAATCCGTGGCGCGGACGTAACGGGGCTTTTGCCAGTTACAGTCATCGATGCGTCGGATATTGATGCTATGGGTGTCAGTTCAGGCGATGAACTGCTTGAAATGCTTCCGGAACAAGGACAGAACCTCTTTAACGAGGAGGAAAACATAAGCGGCGGTGTGAATTCAGCGCGTGGTGACGTGGGTGCCTTCAACCTTCGCAATCTAGGTACCGGCAACACATTAGTCTTGCTAAACGGTCGTCGCATGGTTAATGCTGCGAGCTTTCAAACCGAGGCGATCGGGGGTAGTTTCGTACCCGTCAACACGGTCAACTCAAACACGCTACCTGTCTTTGGCGTTGAACGAGTTGAGCTGCTCAAGGACGGCGCTTCTGCAATCTACGGTGCAGATGCGGTTGCAGGGGTCGTGAACACGGTATTGAAAAACGACATCGAGGGATTGCGACTCAAATTCCGCGGCAACTCATACGAAGTCGCTGGTCGCACGTCGTTTTCATCGAATCTGGAGTGGGGGCGATTTTTCAATGAAGGCGCGACGAATGTTGGCGTCATGCTCGATGTCTACACACGAGATCGGATTCATTCGTCAGAAGATGATCGATGGGCGGATGCGGATTTACGGCGCCTCGTACCCGAAGGTTCTCCTTGGGAAGGAGATACAAGATTTCGAAACTCAAGTGTGAATAACCTATTCGGTCAGTTCGACGCAGTCAGCAGTGTCTCAAGACTTGATATTCGAGGACCGGTTACCGACGGTTCTGGCGAATTTGAGACCTATCCTGCTGGTGATCCAAGGTGCGCTTACCCTCTGAATTCCCGTGTATGTGGGGCGCCCGATGGGCAGGGAGTTCAGCGATACAACATAAATGAGTTCCGCGATCTCTCTGCTGAATTGACCAGAAGTAACGCGATCGTATTCATTAATCACGATTTATCAGAAACGCTTCAAGCGTACACAGAGTTGCTGTATTACATGTCTGAATCGCACATGAATCGGCACCCGTCGGCCTCGTTTAGCTCCGTTCGACTGCGTGTCGCGGCAGAAAACTACTACAACCCACTCGGACCATGCGGCTCACCGAATCGTTTACCCGACGACCTTGTCGGCGAGGACCTACCGTGCTCTGGCTTGGAACTGCAGATCGATAACTATCGATTCGCGGAATTGCCTCGTTCGGTTAACAATGACGGTTCAGTATTCCGTGTTGTACAAGGTCTCCGGGGCGTGCGAAATGATTGGGATTGGGATACGGCGGTTGTCTGGTCAATCGCTAGGCGCCTTGATTTAACCGGAAATCGCGTATCTAACGTTCTCATGAATGAAGCGTTAAGTGATCCAACACCGGCTGCCTATAACCCGTTCAGTGGTGGTGTCGACAGCAACATTGAGCGTGCGCTCATTGATGTGTACCGTGATAACGATGCCGGTCTATTCATGTGGGATCTCAAGTTCTCGAACCCCGACGTCGTTGAGCTGCCTGCCGGACCTATGGGTGCACTTATTGGGTATGAACATCGTCGTGAGTGGTTTAGGGACGATCGAGACCCAAGGCTCGACGGTACGATTCCGTTCACGGATTTTGACGGGGACACTTTCCCATTTGTTTCGGACGTGATTAACAGTAGTCCCACGCCAGACAACAGCGGCTCGCGCCGTGTCGATTCGTTATTTGCGGAGCTCGCGATCCCAATCGCGTCAAACATTGAAGCTCAGGCGGCCGTGCGGTTTGAGAACTTTTCAGATGTCGATAACGCGGTGGTTGGAAAGTTAGCCGCAGGCTGGCAGATCGCTGAACCAGTTTCGTTACGCGCATCTTGGTCAGAATCATTTCGTGTACCAAATCTGGTGACTGTCAACGAAGATATCGTGGCACGGCAAAACACCCGCACTGATTACACCTGCTTCTACGCCGCGAATCAGGGTGGGGACCCCGATGAGGACATTGTCGATTGCACGAATTCGACTCAGCGTACCGCACAAGGTAGCGCTGCGCTCGTACCTGAGCGCTCGGACAACATCTCGATTGGGCTGGTATTCGACTTATTGGATTCATTGACGATCACGACCGATTATTGGTCGATCGTGAAGGAAGACACGATCGGGTTGTTTGGAGAAGAGAACCACACCGTGCTTGATCTCGTCTACCGAATTCAGCACGGCGGGTCAAATTGTGAAGCGCTGGCTGGAAATGACGCGGTTATTCGTGACCCAATCACAGACGCAGACGAAATCGGTGTGTACGAGGCGGCGGGTATCTGCCCCGCTGGCCAAGCGATTCGAGTCAATGACCGTTACGCAAATCTGGATACCCGTACGCTCCAAGGATTCGATCTTGGAATTTACTGGGAAGCTGATACAGACTTCGGTGATTTCAGTGTCAGTTATATGGCGTCGTTTCTTGAGAAGTTTGAACAAGAAGCCGGCGGCAATGCGGCGACCCTAATCGAAGCCAAGGAATCGGGATTGTTACCGGGTGACATACCAGTTGTCGGATTTGACGATCTCGTGCAGAGGGATGGAAATCAAAAATACAAAGGTACATTAATCGCACGGTGGCGCAAGGATCCCTGGGGTGGTTCGTTATCTCAGACCACGATCGGGAAGGTCTACCAGAACTCGTTGACATTGAGCGACGGCACACGCTATTGGCTTGACGCAATGACTACGTGGAACGCTCGTGTGGATTATCGATTCAAGCTGCAAGACACGCCAGCCCGAGTACGCTTCGGCGTTAACAACCTACTCAACGAACGCGCGCCATTAGCGGATCGATATTTCGGTTTTATGTCCGACGTCCATCGTGACTACGGCCGCTACATCTACTCAGCCATCATGTTCACGCTTGATTAATACAGACAAAACAGAACAGTAAGGGATTGATATTGGCACATT
>JAGWBO010000075.1 GCA_021295855.1 Pseudomonadales bacterium
CTCGATGAGTGATGATCTCTAAATTCGTAAATGTAGGAGCTAGAAAAGACGGTAAGACGTCTGCTACCGTATACGTGTTGATGACGTTGAGCACATAGATCGGTACGTTGTTTTGCGCCCATATCGTCGCACCAACCAATCCGAGTGCGATTGCTGCAGCGATAACGCGTAATCGGACGAGCACTGTCACCGCCATGACGAGCGTGACCCACAGCAGAATATTGGGGATCATGTCAATAAAGAGCGTTGCCAATGTGACAAACAGCTCCGGTTCTCGAATTCCAGATTCCGGCCACGTGAGCCTTGCTACGACACCCGCAATCCAGTATACGGCGATCAGCGCGACTATCGGGATGAGCATTAGTACGGTGATTCCGGTCGCGCGTCCGCATACGAGCTCGAGATTGGTAATGGGCAACACGCCTACGACTTCGTCTAGTCGATCGCGTTTGTCGCGCGAACGCACATCGAACGCTAGAAAGATGACCCAGATGGCAAAGAAACCGATCAACGAAGGATAGAGCTGGTACGGAGCCATCAGTGGCGAATTCAGCAGTGTGGTAGAACTAATCGACGAGGAAAAGGAGTAATTCACGAAGCTGTTGATCAGAAGGCCGACGCACATAAACAGTGTCACGACGATAAATAGCCAAGTCCTTGCTAGGCGCCGATTCATTCGCATTTCGGCCGCTGCGACCGACCAGATCGAGCGTAGATTCATGCCTTACTCTCTTTTCTGCCGCGTCGAGTCTTCTTCTTTGCGGATTCTTCTACTTGTAGGTCAGCCTCTTCATCCGCGCGAACCGCTGCGAATTTGCCGATTGAGCCCATAAACGCAAGATACGCCTCTTCAAGCGTTGACGAATCAACAGGGGTTGAACCGTCTGGAGCAGGCGTATCGCGATCAATAACAAGCCGTAGTCTGACTTTGTCGTCAACCGTCTCTCGAGAGACTATTTCATACGTGTCTTCAATCTGAACTGACGTCTCAAGGTCAACGAGCATTTCGAAAACGCGACCTTTTGCCTGATTTATGAAGGCATCCGGTGAATCCTGGAATGCGATTTTTCCATCATCCAATAGGGCGATCTCTTTACAACCACTACCGAGATCGCTGACAATGTGGGTAGAGCAGAGGATCGTTCTATTCTGTCCGAGGTCTGCCATCAGATGTCTGAAGCGAATTCGTTCTTCGGGATCCAATCCTACGGTTGGTTCGTCGACAACTAAGACACCGGGATCGTGAACGAGTGCTTGCGCTACGCCCAAGCGACGCACCATGCCACCAGACAATTTCTTGACCTTACGATCCGCAACTTCGTCGAGGCCTACTTCTTCAAGTACTTGCTTCACACGAAGTTTTCTTAGCCTTTTATCAGTTACTCCCGACATGCGAGCAAGTGCGTCTAGCACTTCCTCCGTCCTATAAAGGCGCCACGCGTTAAAGGATTGAGGGAGGTAGCCAATTTGACCGCGAATTGCCAAGCAATCGCTGATCGTGTCCAGTCCGTTTACTGAAACGGAACCTTTCTTCGGCTCGAGGAGCGTGCAGATGATGCGCATCAACGTGCTCTTCCCGGCACCGTTTGTACCAAGGAGTCCATAAAACCCCGTTTCGAGGTGGAGGTTAATGTCGTCGAGCACCGTAGGACCGGATTTGCCGTAATAGTGCGTAACGCCGTTTACGTCAATCGACGACTCACCTGTTCTGAGGGAAAAATGTGTGAGTGGACCCGTATCGGACATAGGCTTACGTCCCAACGCCAAGCGGATTAACTAGAGGCGTCGACGTCGGAAGTTGTGTTGACATCGCGCCGAATGCAGTGTCCGTCATTATAAAGTTGTCCTCCAATTTGGTCGACTTGGTCAAGAGCAACGTGAGCTAGTACCCGGTTCGTAGCGTACGTCCAATTTGTAGTGCTACGAATTCCTCGCGTGTAAGACACGTGTCGCGCACATTTGTTATAGGTTTAAACAATCAAGCACGTAGTGTGCCGTTAATGACGCATAAATAAGGTACTGATTTACAAGGAATATATATTCGATGATGTGAAATAGTGGGTCTTCGCATCGTTATTTCCACTAGAAATTGCGAAATATCGCTAGCTACCCGATTCCTCTATATCTCGAAAAACAACGAGGAACTCCTGTCCGGCGGACCTGCTTACAGTGTGTTAATAAACGGATGCTGCCGCCTGGCGCTGCTCACGGACACGTTGTGTTAGTTCGTCGTCGGTGGAGATCGCGAATAGACCTGCGGGTCCTGCGATTTTGTGGACCATCAATTTCTCAATCTCCTTTTGCACGCGTTCGGTAACTTGATTAAATGCGTCGCTCGCGAAGAAGCTCTTGACGGTTTGGCTCGTATCCATGAATGGGATGATGTAACCAGGCACGATCGCCTGAATCATTGCGCCACGACGACGATCTGTCATATTCATGCCAGCTCGATGCCATGTGCGAGCATCGTACAAAATGATGCTGCCAGCGGGTGCTTCAATGAGGTCTGCCTCTTTGCCACCGTAGGGTAAGCCATATGTGGCGCGGAACCCCTTGCGGTACGTGTGGTTCGAAATCCCCCACTCTTCAGGTGGTGCTTCGTTTGAAGCGTGTGTGCCTAGTTTGAAGATAGTCGCGCCGTTTTCCTTGGTAAAGTCGGAAACACAGACATTTCGCTGCATACCTAGTACTAGATCGCCGGACGGTACTGGAATACGGTCACCCGTGCCCCATAGATATGGGAAATCGGTGTGCCAGCCTTGCACCTCCCTGACGCCGTCGTCTCGCGTGAGTGCCGAAATCCCAGGAGAGTGACCCAATCGGATGTCTTTGGTTTTCATGTACTCACGAGTCAACCACAACGAAATTGGCTCAGCAGATACCTGTGCGACCGATGGATCTTGTGCCAACGGTGTTTGTCTCACTGGTGTGCAGTCTTCGTATGCATCTACGCAACCCACGCGTTGCAAACCATCGATCACTTCGTCAGGAAGGATGCACGTGAGAGACACCCATCCTTGTTCGTTAAGCGTTTGGAGAGATTTCGAGGGGAGCTGCTCCGGTCCATGTCCGATAGCGAATTTCTCGACAGGTGTGTCTTGCTCAGTAACAGAGATTCGACTACCATCCTGAAATAGATCAATCGTGGCGTTGAGCTCGGTGCTACTAGCAGTTAATTCAAGGCCAGTCACAACGTGCTTGAATCCGGTAGCCGTTGCGTCCCAAATAACTGCGTCATCAACATGACCAAACACCTGCAACGATTCGCCATCGATCGTGCCAAGCCAATCGCCCGTTGGCGTATTGAGGTATCTGAAATGTTTTGTCGGGCGGGGAATCGTGACGACATTAGGACAAAACTCGTCCGATGGCACGGTTCCTAAGCGTTTGATCGCAGGCATCCGGAGACCTAGGCTGAAAAAACAAGCTGCGGAAGTTTACCGCTTGAGTTGCACATTGGCGAATTTACGACGCGGAGGAAACGACCGAAATCTGGCACGTTTACACCGAGTAAGTTACTCCGGTCGATAATGAGGCGCACTGTAGGTCCAACGATAGATATGGTGCAGCCATTGCATTTGGGAATGACACCGTGGTCGCTCCGCGATACCCACACGGCGCAAATTCTTGGACGCCAAGCACAGCTTGGTGAATCTTGGGGTTACCGATCTTTCTGGTTACCTGAACATCATTTCACCCAGGGAAGCGCGATTCCTGATCCGCTCATGTTGCTCGCGAGCGTTGCGGCCTTGACAACGGAAATAAGGCTGGGTACGACGTCCTACCTCCTGCCCTTGCGTCAGCCGCTATTGGCAGCGGAGCAAGTCGCAGTTCTAGATCAGCTATCGGGCGGCCGACTCACTCTGGGCATTGGTCGAGGATATGCGCCGCAGTTGTTTGATACCTTTGGCGTTGAACGGTCACGCAAGCGCTTGCTCTTAAAGAACTGCCTTGATGTGATGAAGCAAGCATGGTCAGGTAAATTCATAGGTGAGACGGATTCGAAAACATCAATCGCACCCTTGCCATGTCAAGAGCCACACCCACCCATTTGGGTTGCAGCATTCGGTCCACTCGCGCTTAAGCAAGCGGGATCGTTAGGCTGTCCGTACTTGGCATCACCGATGGAAACCATCGAACGCCTCAGGTCGAATCTCAAGATTCACGTTGAGGCATGTCGAGAAGCAGGACTGGAAGTACCAGAGGAAGTCCCGATCATGCGTACCGTGTATTGTTCCGAAGATACGAAGCAAGTCGCGAAAGTACGTAGTAGGTTAGAGTCGGAGTCAGCAAACGTGGTCCGTGGGGCTGACGGACTACAAAAAGAAACCGCGATCGATGATTGGTCGATCGTCGGTGAACCTGATTACGTGCGCGATCTTGTAGATCGATATCAGGAGGAGTTAGGTGTTACCCATCTGGTCGTTACGCGATTGCGAATTGGAGGTCTACCTAGCGCTGATCTTGAGAAGTCGGTTGCGCTCACAGCGGAAACTTTAGGCAGTTGATCCATCAAATGCGGAAGTATTAAGTAGCCTAATCCTCAACAACCTTATAAGTTTCGGAGAAATCGGATGGATCGATTTCCTCGCCTTCTTTTAGACCTAGGTATGGTCGCAAGAAATACACAGATGCGTAGATGGGACCTGTATCAACCAGTGCCACAGTAAGTTTGAATACGTAACCTGAATAGATGAACACCAGCAGTTGTTGTACAAGGGGTTCGTCCACGTTGATCGGTAGAGCATGAGCATAAAAGTGCGTGATCAGAATGACGGCGACGGTGTCGACTAGCTGACTGATTAATGTCGACCCGTTATTCCGTATCCAGAGATGCTTGCCGTTCGTAATCCGTTTCCAAAAATGAAATAGACGCACATCGCAATATTGAGCGGTGAGATATGCGATCATCGACGCGGCGACCGAGCCAAATGTCAAGAATTGGATTTCGTAGAAGAGTGGTTTTCGTCCCGCTTCGTCGATAAGCACTTCACCGGTAATGGGGTCGACGCCGGTACCGGGCAAAGCACCACCGAGCCACAGGAAGAACACAATCCATACGTTGACCACCAAACCCACCACGACCATATCGGTTGCGCGTTTGCGGCCGTAGAGTTCGCTAATCAAGTCGGTACAAAGAAACGTCACCGGATACGGCAGCACACCGACAGCCAGCAACATGGGTACTTCAAACAAGCCAAAGAACGAGAATGAAAAGTCCAGAAAACGCGTAATGCCGAGTATGTTGAGGACACCCAACGTCCCTAGAAAGATGCCGCTGAACACTAAGAAAACACGTTGTCTGCGCAGCCTATAGTTAGGCTCAAAGAAAGTGTCGCTCATTGCTGGCTGGATAGTCACTGCTCAATCTGTCCTAAATTAGCGTGAATTACGCTTCCATTCAGTACTGGGTTTTTCGTTGCCCACACGATCGTGTCGGCAATTTCATCCGGCTCGATCAAGCGACCGAATGCGGACATAGCCGCAACACTATCTAATGCGTCGTCAGGCACATGCGACCGCAACATCTCCGTGTCGGTAAATCCAGGACAGACCATTAGCGTGTGGATGCCGCTGCCCGCAAGATCCTGACACAAAGAGCGCATCAGTCCGACTTGCGCGTGTTTGGACGTGACGTATGAAAAACAGCCTGCGACGGCTTTTTCCGCGAGTGTCGAGCCGACCAAGATGATGCTTGATCCTGGTTTCATATGTGGTAGCAACTGGCGATTCAGGGTGTTCGGCGCGACGATGTTGGTTTGTAGAACACTCGCAAGCGAGTCGTCTAAAGTGTCCGTTGCGACGTCATTCAGATAGCGTGCGGCGTTGTGAATGAGATGGATTGTTTCGGCGTCTTGTACTTGTGAGATCAGTTTCTCACTAATTTCGTCGAAGAACGTCATGCTCGAGAGATCACAAGCGATACTGATCACTTCTGGGTTAGGGCAAGGACGACGCGAGAGGTTTACGACGCGAAACCCTTGCGTGATGAACTTATACGTTGCAGCTAAGCCAATCCCAGCGCTAGCCCCTGTGATGACGACGACTTTCAGGATAAATCCCTTGTCACGACGCCCCATTGGCCAGACCCAGATGCTACTTTGATTTGCATCCTGTTGATCTTCAAACTTGCAAACAGCTCGTTCGTAATTAGCCGTTCAGCAATCCATGTTGCAAGCTCTTCGACGGTTATATTGCGAACTGGCAAGACGCGTACATCACGCACAGGCAAGGTCATCGACTCGCCATTAAAAGTGAGTCGTACGACACCGTTTTCTGTATTAATGTCAAGATATGGCGATCGTTCGGGTACGAGGAAGCGTTCGTCAAGTTCATCGCAAAGCCCCTGCAGGATGCCTTTGATTTTGCCGTAGTCAAAACACAATCCATCTTCCTGAATCTCACTCTCGAACGTGCCGTTCAAGCGGAAGTTGTGTCCATGAAGATTCTCCCGCTCAGAGGCGGAGAAAATCGTGAAATGCGCTGCTGAGAAGTGCAACGATTCACGAACCACTTCGATGGCAACTTTGGACAAGGGAGTCAGGTTTCGGGATTCGAATCGGATGAGAATGTTAAGAGTGGTGCTACTCGCTAACATTTTCGCCATCGAAATGAGGGAATCCTGATGGCCGCACTTGATGGCATGCGCGTCTTAGACATGACCCAATGGGAGGCAGGTACTTGCTGTACCCAGTCATTGGCGTTTCTTGGCGCGGACGTGGTGAAGGTTGAGCAACCGAATGTTGGCGACCCGGGTCGAGGTCGCGCACGCGGTGAGCAGGTTGATGCTGAGTACTTCGTCAATTGGAACAGTAACAAACGAAGTGTCACCATCGATCTCAGCCATCCTGAGGGACGTGATCTGCTGCTGAAGATGGTCCGGAATTACGACGTATTTGTCGAGAACTACGGACCAGGCGTTGTCGAAAAACTAGACATCGGATACGACGTCATGCGTCAGGAGAACCCACAACTAATCTATGCTCGCATTAAAGGCTTTGGTACGAGCGGACCGCACGCGGACTACAAATGCATGGACATGGTCGCACAAGCAGCAGCTGGGGCGATGTCAATTACGGGGAATCCAGACGGTCCGCCCATGCGACCCGGTCCCACGACCGGCGATGCAGGTACGGGCATGCAAGCTGCGCTTGCGATTACGGCGGCATACGTGCAGCGACTTCGTACCGGTGAAGGTCAAGTCATCGAGTTGGCGATGCAGGAAGCGATGACTTATTACCTCAGGACGGCAGTATCGCGGACGCGATTTGGAACGGTAGCGAGTCGTCGCAGTGCGAATGGTGAGAATCCCTTCATGGCAATGTATCCCTGCAGACCAGGAGGGCCTAACGATTACGTGTACATCATGGCGGTAAATCAAAGAATGTGGGATGCCGTTGCAGCCGCAATAGGTATTCCAGATTTGATGCATGACGAGCGATTTAAGAATCCGAAGGATCGGCACCAGAATCGTGAAGCTTTGTTTAGCACCATCGCCGCATGGACACGCACAAAGACCAAGCAGGAGGCGGCGACGGCATTAGCGACTGCTGGCGTCTGTGCAAGTCCGGTTAATGAAACGCGAGAGCTATTCACCGACGAACACTTGCTGGCGCGAGATTTCATCAAGGAGATCGACCATCGCGAGCATGGAAAAGTGAGAATTCTTGGTTGGCCATCACGTCTATCAAAGAGCTCTATCGATCCGGTCGCCGCACCCTTGTTAGGTGAGCACACGGATGATGTCCTGCAAGAGGACCTAGGTTTGTCAGCC
>JAGWBO010000004.1 GCA_021295855.1 Pseudomonadales bacterium
CCCAGCGCCACCTGAACGTTCGACAGGACCCTCGATCACTTCGACGTCTAGACGCTTGATGATCTCGATCAATGTTCGCCGACTAGATTTCCAGACGAAACAGAAGTCGCCGCACCCTGGCTCGGCTTCGGGACCGCGAAGGGTGAATCTTGGGTTCTGCCACAGCGAAGGAGCGTGGAAATTGAGCTTTTGGTTCGCCAAAGTAACGGCGTACAAACTAGGTGCATTCGATGCGTCCCAGCCGAATCCGAAGGCTTCGTAGAAGGATCGCATCGCGTCAATATTGACGATCGGGATCGCGACGTGATCGATTGCGTCTACAGCCAAAGCATTAGTCCAAGCAGAACCCCGATCGCAAGTCGATAAACAACGAAGGGCCACATGCCGATTTTTTCGATTACTCTCAGGAAAAAGTCGATGCATAAGTATGCGCTGATGGCCGCGACGACGAAGCCGATACCGAATCGCTGAATGTCAAATGTCACCTCGAGCTGGTTCAAGTCGTAGATGGTTAATACGAATGCGCCGAAAATGACCGGTATTGCGAGAAGAAAGGAGAATGTTGCTGCTTGAGTCCTTCCGAGACCGAGCAATAAAGCTGCGGTGATGGTGACCCCGGATCTCGAAGTGCCGGGTATCAACGCGAAAATTTGCGCGCATCCGATCGCGAACGCGACGAAATAACCGGGATTCGTGTCGGCGAATACGTATCCTCTCGCTTGTAGACGACTGGTTCGCCAATCTGCGATTCCTAGTAACACGCCGAAGAGCATGGTTGCAACAACGATAATCGACAGGTTCCGCGTTGCGGCAGCGACATCCTCTCGAAAGAGGAATCCTGCGATAAGGACTGGTACCGTTGCGATGATTAACTTTGCAGCAAGGTCCAGGTCTTCGTTAGATTGACCGCTTCTGAGACTCTTGACGGTTCCAGTAGCTATGTTGACTAACCTCTGACGGAAGTACGTTACTACTGCAAGCAGAGATCCTGCGTGGACGGCGACATCGAAGTGAAGCCCCTGATCATCCCAGCCGAGCAGCAACGACGGAAGTTGGATGTGGGCAGAACTTGAAATGGGTAGAAATTCTGTAATGCCTTGGATAAGCGCGATGCAGATCGTCTGCAGCGTTTCCACGTATCTATATTGCTGTCGGACAAAGAGTTCCGATTCTAGCGTTCACTAGGAAGCCAAACATGCTTGGTTCGATAACGATCCCGTTATTCCCACTTTCAACCGTCTTATTTCGAGGTGGGTACCTACCGCTACACATATTCGAACCGCGCTATGTTCGAATGATCACTGAATGTCGGGAAGCAGATATTGGTTTCGGCGTGGTACTGATCAAGGAGGGAAAGGAAGTACATAGCGGAGTCGAGAACGACATGCCCGCGATCCATCCTGTCGGAACGTTAGCGGAGATGGTGGAAGTCGAAGAATTGCCCGAAAATCGCATAGCGGTTATGGCGATAGGAGGAGCGAAATTCAAAGTTGGTGCGACCTGGGAGGAGCACGATCATCTTATGATGGGTGAAGTCACGTTTGTTCCCGATGAACCGACGGGACGGGTGCGTGACGAGGACGCCGATTTAGTTGCGCTGCTTGAATATTTCATTGATGCGCGCGAGATTCCAAGTGCCGTTCGCAAGCAAATCGACTTTAAGGATGAACGCGACGTCAGTTTGCGGCTTGCAGATTACTTACCTATCCATAGCGAGGATAAACAAAAACTTCTACAGATGGACTCTCCGCGTGTCCGTTTGACGACGATCCGTCAGTGGAGTGACCTTTAGGCGTCGGCAGCATAACGATATTAGACGCTGCCTACTTCGAAGTGGGTCAGAGCGTCAATACAAATAATCGTCGAATCAGGTGCCAGTCGCGACGTCTACTAACCGTTGACCGTGCGTGGGGAAAGTCGGCATGTATTTGAATTCAGGATCTGCTAAAGCATTACGGCGTATGTCGAGCATTTCCCGCCACGTTGCTCGCAACCCGTGAGGTGCTGGCGGTAAATCGTGTTCAATCGCACGACGAAGCTTCGGTAGATTGAAAAAGGGTACCGCTGGGTACATATGGTGCTCAAGGTGGTATTGCATATTCCAATAGTAAAAAGCGGGCAACCAAGAACACGTGAACGTTCGTGTGTTCGCACGAAAATCAGGTATGTCAGAATTCAGTCCGTAATGCTGCGGTAATCCACAGAGGAATCCCAGCCATCCGCAGTAGAAAGTCCCGAACGTCAGCACGACGATCAGAAACCAATGACCTGTCACGATGAATATCAGAGCTAACGACGCATGCCCAACAAGCAGCATGCGTGCCCAACGACGATGCCGCGTGCGAAGGCGCTTGTTTGATGCGGGGAGCACATGCTGATACCACTCACCAGACACGCGTCCGTTTGCGTGCCGCCATACAAGCTTGATGCGATTCCATGTCGTTTGAGGATTCCACGCTAACAATCCGAGCCAAACCCGCCAACGGCGGAGCGAGAACCGAATCGGGAGTAGCACCTCGCCGTCATACTCGTGGTGGCATGTGGCACGATGGTGTATCGCATGACTTTCCTGATACCAAATGTAATCCGACCAACTGATAAAGGCGTACACGCGTTCAAAGAAGTCGTTTAACCACCTCGTTTTGAATACGGTGCGATGCTGTAGTTCATGGATTGCTATCAAACCCATGAAAGGGCCGATAGTACCGTGAGTAAACAGCACGACGATCAGCAAGGGTGTAGTCCAATACCAATTAGAGATCGAGATCTGTAGGTATGTGAAGTACGCAAGCGCTGCGGTTGCGAAAAACAGACCGAGATGCAAGCATGTCTGTATCCAACCACGAAGATCGCTTCGCTGCATAAGTTCAGCAAGCTTCTTACGATCAATCGGGCTTCGGTACCAGTTAACGTCTGGGTTTGGGTTAAACCGACCTATTTCGCCTAACGCTGTCGCTGACGTTTTCGACATGTAGCCCATCGTGTTGCTCAGGATGAGAAGGATACATACCGACTTTGAATTCCGAAGCTTGTTGCTTTAGTGTGTTGCTGTCAGGTGTGGGGTATTGAACCATTGAGTTACAAGAAATGCACTGCGCGACGAGAACTTCGTTCAATTGTCTACTTCGACACCTAATTGAAGCTGCGTCTAACGACTTTGAATGTATGGTTGTGGCTGTTTTAACGTTTTGGCGACGAACCACTTGAATCACACGACGTGACTAATTAGTGTTGTCATAAAAATCCCGAGAAAAATATAACAAATTCCAAAAATTACAGTAGAGCGCGATTCAACAGATATAGTTAGTAATTAACATATATAAATTCGTGCGGTGGAAATCTTGTTTTAATATAAAGCATTTTGTCGTGCAACAACCAGGACAGGATCGTTAGAACACTTCTTTCTTTCTATAATCCCGCACATGACTTCTAACATCGGTACGCTTGAACTGGCTCGTCACGCGAAGGCGACGAGCAGAATACTTGCGACCGCCCCTACGGCACAGCGAAATGCCGCCATTCGTGCTATCGCGAAGATCGTCCGTGAAGAACGCATCGCAATTGCTGGATCGAATGTGGAGGACTTGGCACAAGCGAAACATAACGGCGTGTCTCAGCCTCTTCAAGATCGATTGCGACTTGGCGAAAAAGACATTGAAAGAATGTGTATCGCGGCCGAGGCAGTCGCGTCACTACCAGATCCCATCGGCGAGGTTACCGGTTTAACCCAGCAACCGTCTGGAATTCGGGTAGGTCGGATGCGCATTCCGTTGGGTGTACTCGGAATGATTTATGAGTCGAGACCGAATGTTACGTTAGAGGCGGCGTCTTTAGGTATCAAATCTGGGAACGCGTGCGTTCTACGAGGAGGTTCAGAAGCGATTCGTAGTAATTGTGCGATTGCGGATTGCGTGTCACGTGGCTTGGAAGAAGCAGGATTGCCGGCATCTGTTGTACAGCTGGTAAGAACAACTGACCGCGCTGCGGTAGGTGAATTGCTGGCGGCAGATGAATTTATCGATCTGATCATACCCCGTGGGGGGAAAGGTCTAGTTGAACGTGTAAGCCACGAATCCGCGATTCCTGTATTGAAGCATCTTGACGGTATTTGCCATGTATACATTGACGATAGCGCAGACGTAGATATGGCGATAGATATTGCGATTAACTCGAAAGCTGAGAAATATGCTGTCTGTAATGCTGTGGAAACTATCTTAGTAAGTGCAAGAAAAGCGCAAGAAATCCTTCCAAGGTTGATTCAGCAATTCGACGATTTAGGGGTTGAAGCTCGAGGCTGTAACAGAACCCGCACGATCGTGCCGAATGTTGCAGCAGCGACCGAGGAAGATTGGGGTGAAGAGTACCTTGATGCGATTGTCGCAGTAAAGGTTGTTGATGATTTAGAAGAAGCGATCGCACACATCAATCATTTCGGCTCAGGACATACCGATACTATCGTCGCAACGGACATTGATACGGCGCAACAATTTGTAAATCGAGTGGATTCTGCGACGGTGATGGTGAACACGTCCACCCAATTCGCTGACGGTTTTGAGTTTGGCCTAGGAGCGGAGATAGGGATTTCGACCGATAAGCTTCATGCCCGCGGGCCGGTAGGTCTTGAAGGTCTTACGACGCAGAAATTTGTGGTTTATAGCGACGGAGCAATCCGGCATCGCTGAAAAAACCGTCGTTTTTGGCGGTACTTTTGACCCAGTCCATCAAGGTCACATTACAGCCGCGAATTCTGTGTCCAAGTTACTTGGCGACATACCGGTACGCATGATGCTTGCAGGGAAACCGCGCTTACGTGACAGCGCTCCCGTGTCGAGTCAACACCGATGGCACATGCTCCAGCTGGCGTGTGCTGGCGAAGTTAATCTAATCCCGGACAACACCGAGATTCAAACGGACGTCGAGACCCATACGATTGATACCGTTGAGATACTAGGTGGCGAACGCAAGAAGCCGGTGATCTTGGCTCTCGGTGACGACGCTGTCGCGCATCTACGACGTTGGGTTCGCTACGAATCCATTTGCGATAAAACGAGCATCATCATTCTTAAGCGCACGAACGCATGTCTGCGGTCGGTTTACCATGATTTCGAATTAGTTGATGTGCCGAATGATCTGTGGGTTGAAGGCGGTCGAATATATGTTTCTACGGACCCGGTTGTAGAGATATCCGCTTCAACCGTTAGGGACCGTATTCGGCAACGGAAATCAGTCGAACGTTGGATTCATCCAGCGGTTTACGCTTATATAATCGATACGCATCTTTACCAAACGTGAAATCGTATTTGAGGACCGCGGATTTTTCTACCTCACAAGTTTTAGAAACCCTTAATGATCTAAAGGCTCAGGACGTCAGCACACTCGATGTCCGTGCTCAATCATCTTTTACCGACTTCATGGTCATATCCACTGGCACGTCTCGTCGCCATGTCAACGCGATCGTGGATGCTGTTGTCGTGGATGCGAAGCACCGAGGTACGCGTGTACTGGGTATTGAGGGGCAGAAATCAGCTGAGTGGGTGTTAATTGATCTAGGTGATGTGGTGGTGCACGTCATGCAGCGAGATGCGCGTGACTTCTACGACTTAGAACGCCTGTGGGGAATCGGTGTCGAACAACAAGAGGCGATTTGAAATTCCGCCTGCTGGTTTTTGGCAAAGCCTCTTCATGGGTAGATGATGGTGTCGGACAGTACAGCACGCGCGTACCTAATCTCGTTCTAGAACAAATTCCTGGGAATCCGGTCAGAACCCGGATAAAACGGATGGAAGCAGCATGCGGAAGTCGCGCGCTGAAAGTCTATCTGGACAAGTCCGGAAAGACATTTACCAGTGAATCGTTGGCTCGAAGATGCGCAGCGTGGGAGCGTCAAGGCAATGATGTGTGCTTGCTAATCGGTGACGATAAGGGGTTCACCGAGGAAGATCTGAGTCAAGCCGATTTGGTTTGGTCGCTTTCGCCACTTACATTGCCGCATCAATTGACACGTATCTTGGTCTGTGAGCAGCTTTACCGCGCTCGATCAATTAATGCGGGACATGCATATCACCGTTCATGATCGAATCAGTACAAGGTAGCGTCAGCAGAAATACCAGCGAGCTCCGTTCATTTGGAGACCGTGTGCTCATCTTGGTCGTCCTCGGATTTCTATTGCTACTGATCGTGCTCGGCCGATTGGTCTATCTCCAGATCTATAACCACGAGGCGTACCAGACGCAATCACTCAATAATCGAATTCAGATTCAAGCAATCGCGCCGCCACGCGGATTGATCTTCGACACTAATGGCAAGCTTCTTGCCGACAATCGCCAGATTCTCTCGTTAGCGCTCGTTCCAGAGCGAGTCGATGATGTCGACATGCTTTTCGACAGACTTAGCAAGCTGATCGAACTGACTCCTGGTGAATTACGGGCGTTTGAAGAACGAATCCGCGGCAGACCAAAGCACGATCCGATCGTCCTAAAACGTGATCTGACAGATAAGGAGCAAGCGCAACTTGCGGTAAATCGTCATGACCTTGACGGTGTGGTCGTGACGTACGAAACAATTCGGCACTATCTGTATGGCGAGAAATTCGTTCATGCAATTGGCACGGTGCGTCGAATCGCAAAGGAGGACCTGGACTCGCTCGACAGAGTCAACTATCGTGGAACTCAATTTATCGGCGGCACCGGTGTCGAGCGTTTCTATGAGAGTTCCCTACATGGTTCCGTAGGTTCGCGTTCGGTCGAAGTCGATGCGAGTGGTCGACCTACGCGCGAGCAACCCGAGGATCTGACCCCGCCAATTCGCGGAGCTTCACTAACGCTTTACATTGACAGCTCGCTGCAATTAGCGGCCGATGCGGCGCTGGGTGACCGTCGTGGTGCGATCGTTGCGATTGATCCAAGAACCGGTGGCATATTGGCGATGGTGAGTAAACCTGCATACGACCCGAATCAAATGCTCTCGGGCATGAACGCCGACGAAGTAAACACCATGTACACGCATCGCGATAAACCAATGTTCAATCGTGCCGTTCAGGGCATGTACGCACCAGGATCGACGTTTAAGCCCGTCGTAGGCATGGCGGCTCTGAGTGAGAAAGTCACCGCATGGGACGAAGTCGTCGTGGATGAAGGCAATTTCAGGCTGCCCGGATCGAGTCAGGTTTACCGGAGCTGGAACCGAACGAGCACGTCGCCCGGTGGCCATGGCCGTGTCGACATGCACCGGGCGATCTATCGTTCATCCAACGTGTATTTCTATACGATCGGCAGTCGACTGGATGTTGATGTCCTAGGAGACTTCGCCTATCAGCGTTTTGGAATAGGAAGGCGCACGACTTATGACCTGCACGAGACGACAACCGGCGTGTTACCGTCCCGCGAGTGGAAGGAATCAACTTACGGTGAACCGTGGTACCCCGGCGATTCGGTCATCCTTGGGATAGGACAGGGTTACCTCTCAGTGACACCATTGCAATTAGCGACGGCGGCAACAGTATTAGCAAATCGAGGTGCTTGGGTGCAACCTCGAATGTTGAAGCGATCGGATCGACATTTAGTCGAAATCAAGGAAGATCCGGTGGCTCGAAGTGCGGTGCTTGAACCAGCCGAAATGGCGGAGCATTGGGAACGGATGGCAACTGCGATGAGTGCCGTGGTACATCGAGGAAACCAAGGGTTCGACCAAAACGGTACTGCGTGGGCTTTCATTGGCTTAGACATCCCTTATACGATGGCTGGTAAATCAGGCACAGCACAGGTAATCGAATCTACGCGCGAAGGCGAGGAGCTCGATGATGAGGAACGTGACGAATACGAACGAAATCACGCTTTGTTTATTGCGTTTGCTCCTCTAATGGATCCGGAAATCGCGGTCGCGGTCATCATCGAAAACGGTGGCGGCGGATCTCAGGAAGCAGGACCAGTCGCTCGCGCGGTTATTGATGCGAAATTGCAACCGTCGTCGGTGGTAGCACAACGTGACTGACTTACTTCAACCAGATGTTCGCAACACGCGACGGATCAATTGGCTCTACAGTGCTCACGTTGATCCTTGGTTGGTACTCGGCATCGTACTCGTGTTGGCGCTCGGTTTGACGGTCATGAGTGGAACGTTAGGGCACGCGCCGAGCATGCTGTTTCGGCACGTATTTCTGATCTTCGTCGGTGTGAGTGCGTTATTCGTGATGGCACAGATTCCGGAGCACACTTACTTAGGTCTAACGCCTTTGGTTTACTTAGGTTCGGTTGCTCTTCTGGTATACGTACTGTTTTTCGGTGATGAAGCGAATGGTGCGATGCGGTGGATCGATTGGCCACTGGTGCCACGTTTTCAACCGTCAGAGATATTGAAAGTCTCTTTGCCATTGTCGCTGGCGTGGTACCTGCACGACAAGCCAACTCCCCTCCGTATTTGGGATTTAGTGGTTTGTTTGGTCATCATCGGTATTCCAGTCGGCTGTGTATATGCCCAACCCGATTTTGGCACCACCGTGTTGGTAACGACTGCATGTTTGTGCGTCGTGTTCCTCGCGGGTTTGCAGTGGCGTTGGATTCTGGCTGCCGTGGGTCTTAGCGTGATCGGATTCATAGTTGCTTGGCGTGTACTACTCGACGAATATCAGATCCAACGGATCATGACGTTTCTTGATCCCGATCGGAACCCGTTGGGGGCGGGATGGAACATCATTCAATCGAAGATCGCGTTGGGCTCGGGTGGTGCGACAGGGAAGGGCTTGGGCGAAGGAACGCAGAGCCAACTCAGTTTTCTACCTGAAGGTCATACCGACTTCATGCTCGCGGTGATTGGCGAGGAACTTGGATTCGTCGGTACCGCGTCGTTACTGACCTTCTTTTTCTTCATCTTCGCACGCGGTATGACGATGAGTCGCAAATGTCCGACGCGATTTGGTCGATTAGCCAGTGCGGGATTTCTAATGATGTTCTTTGGCTACATGATCACAAACGTCATGATGGTGTCTGGTCTGCTTCCGGTCGTTGGCGCGCCTTTACCATTAGTTAGTTATGGTGGCACGTCGGTCATCACCATACTCGCAGGATTCGGGGTAGTTATCGCCCTCCGAGGACGATAGAGGGTCAGATCAGGACGACTTAAAGAGCAAGGATCGCTTTCAAATGGATATCAAACAGGTTGCGTGTTGTTCGCTATTGGGATTTGCGTCTCTGATTTCCGGTGGGGACTACTCCGATCGAACTGACGTTGACGAATTTATCGCGACCATGGTCACTGATCATGGTTTCGATGCGGTCGCTGTCCGAGGCGTGCTCGATCAAGCAGTCTATCAGCAAAGCATCATTGATGCGATTACTCGACCTGCGGAGAAAAAACCTTGGATCTGGTACCGGGGGATTTTCGTTACGACCAAGCGCATCGAAGATGGCGTTCAGTTCGCGCGCGACAACTGGGAGACATTAAGACGCGCTGAAGCAGAATTCGGCGTCCCGATCGAAGTGATCGTCGCGATTGTCGGTGTTGAGACTAACTATGGTCACAATATGGGGAGCTATCGCGTACTTGATGCATTAGCGACGCTCGGTTTTGACTATCCTGCTCGAGCGAAATTTTTCCGGGGTCAGCTGGAGGAATTTCTTATCCTGAGCTGTGAGGAAGGCATAAAACCGTTCGATTCGAATGACGCATGTGATCGTGAAGAGGCGGGTGGGACGCTTGGCGCAAACGTCGCGATCAGCGATTTAGTTGGCTCGTACGCCGGTGCGATGGGATATGGTCAGTTCATACCCTCCAGCTATCGCAATTTCGCTATCGACTACGATGGAGACGGTGCGCGTGACATTTGGGGAAATGTCGTAGACGCGATAGGTAGTGTCGCAGCCTATTTCAAGGATCATGGTTGGGAGGCTGGTGAACCCGTGATTGCGCTCGTTGGCGTGAATGAATCAAACGGACAAATCGATGAGCTAGCGAACGAATCCCTAACTCCTACCAAGACCGTTGCAGAATGGAAAGCGCTTGGGATAGAGACACAAGATGATCGTGATGAGGCGTACGCAGCTGTCTTCAGGTTCGAAACTGAAGACGCTACTAGCTACTATCTTGGCTACCATAATTTTTACGTGATCACGCGTTACAACATCAGTCGGCTATATGCAAAGGCGGTCGTCGAGATCGCTGAGGCTATTGCGTCGCGGCTGTGAGGAAATCGCTGCTCGCGATCATTACTTGTGTTGTCCTAACAGGTTGCGGGTCTCTAAATCCTCCTGTCATCGTTGTGGAGTCGCCTCCGGTCGTAGAACCGCCACCAACCGCTGAGCCTGTCTGGTACCCAGAGCCGGTTGTGCAATGGACCAACTTGAACTTACGAGGCAATGGCCGTTATCAGGTAGGTGACCAGTCCTACAGTACTTGGCGACAGATCGACTATTACGTGGCGGAAGGCGAAGCATCGTGGCGTGATGAAAGGTTTGACGAGCGACTGGCGCTGAGTGGCATGCCTTTCGAAAACGATGCGTTAACCGTCGCGCACCGTTACCTTCCCATTCCGTCTTTTCTTCGGGTGACAAACTTGGCAAACGGAGAACAAACGATCGTTCGGGTAACAGATCGCGGACCCTTTCGTTCGAGCGCTTTGATAGATGTCTCACGTGCGACGGCAAAACGACTTGGTTTTGGCGATGTTGTGACCCGACCTGTACGGATTGAATTGGTCTCCAAACCTAGTGAGAAGTACGTATTGGAAACGAATTACGTTTACGGTCGAGATGCGGCAGTCTCGCTTGTCAGTCAACTTGTCGAACTTAATCTTGGGCACTTACGCACTATGATCATTCCGCACCAGTATGAGAATCGATATCGCGTGAAAATTGGCGACTTCGCGTCACTTGATGACGCGAACCATGTTGCGAACTGGTTGTCAACGAATCTACAGATTGAATCTTCATTGCTAAGGGAGTAGAGAGTGAACGTAATGCGCCTGATTGCGCTGACCATATTAGGACTATTCGGTCACGGCGTGATCGCCCAAATGATTTTGCCGCCGCCGCCATCGATCGCGGCAAGTGGCTATGTCTTAATGGACGCTGAAACGCACACGATCCTACTAGAACACAATAGCCGAGAGAAACTACCACCCGCGAGCCTGACAAAAATCATGACGAGTTATGTCGCGGCAGCCGAAATAGCAGCAGGTTCGGTTGCGCTCGACGATGACGTCGTCGTCAGCGAGAATGCGTGGCGCGCCGTAGGGTCGCGGATGTTTATCGATCCAAACTCGACGGTCAAGTTTTCGGATTTGTTGCGCGGCGTGATTATCCAGTCTGGTAACGACGCAAGCGTGGCTGTCGCCGAACACGTCGCAGGTTCGGAGCAGCAATTCTCTGTGATGATGAATGAGACAGCCAAGAAGCTCGGTCTTGAGGACTCCTATTTCATGAATTCCACCGGTCTACCGGACGCTGATCACTACATGTCTGCCCGCGATGTTGCCCTCCTATCAGATGCGTTGATTCGTGACCATCCTGAGCATTACAGGATTTATTCCGAGCGTGAGTTCGAGTACAACAATATCAAGCAACCGAATCGGAATCGACTACTAATGCTGGACCCGAGCGTGGATGGCGTGAAAACCGGCTACACTGAGTCAGCCGGGTACTGTTTAGCCGTATCTGCAAAGCGAGATGACATGAGATTGATCAGTGTCGTGATGGGAGCTGAGAGCACGCCGGTACGGACACGGGAGACCCGTAAATTACTTAGCTATGGATTCCGAAACTATCGTACGAAGGTCCTGCTCGCCGAAGGACAACACGTGACAGATGCGAGAGTTTGGTTCGGGACGACCGAGCAAGTGCCTATTGGGGTGGGTGAAACAGTTAAAAAGACGATGTTTCAGCGACTATTCGATGGTGTGACGCGCGAAGTGATATTGCACGATCTGATCGAAGCGCCTATAGCGGCGGGCAAGCAGCTGGGTGAGATACGCTTGATTGTGGCTGAGGAAGAGATTGCGCGAGTACCTCTCATCGCTCTGGCTGCTGTCGAAGAGAAAGGGGTTTTCGGTAGAGTTTGGGACAGCGTTCTTCTAATGTTTGAAGATCACCAGGAGCAACCTCAAGCGCCAACGCCGAGTGATGCTGAGAGTTAGAGATCTAGGGAAAACCGACTACCTGCAGACTTGGGATCTAATGCAGGCGTTCACTTCTGCACGCGACGACCATACCGAAGACGAGCTATGGCTGACAGAGCATCCACCCGTCTACACGCTGGGTCAAGCCGGCAAGCGCGAACATTTTTTGCTTGAACCCGATATCCCGATCGTCCACACAGACCGTGGTGGCCAGGTCACGTACCATGGTCCTGGACAGATTGTCGGTTACACGCTCGTTGATCTAAAACGAGCCCGTATTTCCGTTCACGACTTCGTCAGCATGCTTGAGCAAGCCATGATTGACACAGTTGGTGAGTTTGGCGTTCAAGCGCGCCGCTTGGATGGTAATCCAGGTATTTACGTTGATGGTCGAAAGATCGGCTCATTAGGCTTGAGGATACGACGGAGTTGCTCGTATCACGGCATCAGTCTTAATGTTGATATGGACTTATCGCCTTTCAATAGTATTGACCCTTGTGGGATCCCTGGTATGACGGTGACCCAACTGACAGAGCTCGATCCGAGTGTCAGTCTGAACGACGCACAACTCGCGTTCGAGAGGTCTTTTTGCGCGCTATTTGATTTTGCGACTATACCGACGGCAGACTAATTTACTCGGAACTGCTGTTGCAAGCAGTGCAGTTAGTGTCTTTATGAAGTTTGAATGTCCTGATCTGCATCCGTTTTGCGTCGAAGTAGATCACTTTTCCAATTAATGGATCACCGAACTCACCAAGCAACTTGAGTACTTCCATGGCTTGCATCGTTCCGATGATGCCTACCATGGGGGCAAGGACACCATTCTCTGCGCAATTGAGCGCTTCATCCAAACCGTCGCGATATAGACATTGATAGCACGGTGAGTCTGCTCGGCGTGCATCGAAAACACTTATTTGCCCTTCCATTCGTATTGCCGCGCCGGAGACGAGAGGTGTCTTGCTGCGCAGACATGCTCGATTCAGTGCGTAGCGCGTCGCGAAGTTATCGGTTGCATCCAATATGACGTCAACGCGGGAGGCGAGGTCAGCGAGCTCATCTTCGTCTAATCGACGATCGATGATCTCAACATTCGTTCCGTGATTGAGTTTCTTGATCGCATCCTTACCGGACGTGACTTTAGGTTTATTGAGTGAGTCCTCGGTGTGAATGATTTGACGTTGGAGGTTTGAGATTTCGACGTCATCATCGTCGACAAGCACGAGGCTACCCACACCAGAACTGGCTAAGTACATTGCCGCAGGCGCCCCCAATCCCCCCACGCCGATGATTGCGACTCGACCGTCGCAGATCTTCTGTTGACCTTCAATGTCGACCTCAGGCAGCATGATCTGTCTGCTATAACGAAGCAGCTCGTCGTCATTCATGTCAACAATCCGTGGGTTACGCGCGGATGGTTGCTTAGATCGCGCAGAAGCTCAATACGCTGGAATCCCGCAGCGCAAAAGAGGGTACCTACCGCATCAGCCTGGTCAAAACCGTGCTCGACCATAAGCCGACCGCCTGGTCGAAGATGATCGGGTGCTTCGCCTACTACGATGCGTAACGCTTCAAGACCATCAAGTCCGCCATCGAGTGCGAGGTGCGGTTCGTAAGGCAAGTCGCCGATTTGTAGATGCTTGTCATGCGAGGCAACGTATGGGGGATTCGAGACGATGCAATCGAACGATTCATCGATGGCATCGTACCAATTTGACTGGCGAAATTGAACGTTGATAGCCAGTGTCGCCGCGTTTTCCGCCGCGACTTGTAGCGCGGTACACGATAGGTCCGTCAACAGAACATGCGCACCTGTTTCCGCTGCAATTGATAGTCCGATGGCGCCACTACCCGTTCCGAGGTCCAAAACACGCGATACACTCGACAGAAATGGCAACACGGTTTCAACAAGTGCTTCCGTTTCTGGGCGCGGAATCAATGTGTCGGATGTAACGGCGAACTCGTGACGCCAGAATCCTTTGCTACGCACGATGTACGCGACCGGTTCTCCATCTGAACGACGGCGAACGAAATCGCGCAGCCTCTTGAGTTGAACGTTAGTTACAGGGGCGTCCGCGTCAGCGATTAGTCCACTGAAATCGACACTGAATGCCTCTTCACATAAAGCCCGCGCATCGGCTTCATCGAGCTTGTTCCGCGCGAAAGCAAAACACGAACCCAAAGTTGGTGTCGTCGGTTCCAACATTAGTTGGTTGCCGGATCACCGTTTGCCGATTTCAGCTCACGCAGTTGTTCTGCCTCAAAATCCAAGGTCAGAGGTTCAATGATTTGGTCGAGGGCGCCGGACAGCACTTCATCCAGTTTGTATAGGGTTAGATTGACGCGATGGTCGGTTATCCGACCCTGCGGATAGTTGTAGGTGCGAATGCGTTCGGAACGATCGCCAGAACCGACTTGGACTTTACGCTCGTACGCCTCTTGTTCGCGACGTTCGGTGAGTTCGGCGTCGCGTAACTTTGCGATTAGAAGATTCATCGCCTTTTCCCGATTCTGGAGCTGTGAACGCTCCTGCTGGCACTCAGCCACGACACCAGACGGAAGATGTGTGATCCGAACCGCCGAATCGGTTTTGTTGACGTGCTGACCACCCGCTCCTGACGCACGAAACGTATCGATTCTTAAATCGGACTTATCAATTTCTATTTCGACCTCTTCTGTATTTTCAGGCATGACGGCAACGGTGCACGCCGATGTGTGGATCCGACCTTGTGATTCCGTTTTCGGTACTCGCTGAACACGATGTGCGCCGGATTCAAATTTGAGCTTGCTGTATACGTCTCGTCCTTCCAATCGAATGATGACTTGCTTATATCCGCCAATACCCGTCGGACTCGCGCTGATCGTTTCAGTCGTCCACCCGTTGACGTTAGCGAAACTCATATACATGTTGTATAGGTCAGCGGTGAATAAACCGGCTTCATCGCCTCCGGTACCGGCGCGAATCTCTAAAAAGACGTTTGCGCTGTCGTTAGGGTCTTTCGGAAGTAACAGGCGCTGGAGTGCTTCGACTTGCGAATCGATGATCGGCGTCAACTCTTGGATCGTCTCGTTCGCAAGTTCACGAAGATCGGTGTCGTCCTCATTAGCAAGTTCATTCGCTTGAGCTAAGTCTTCAATTTGTGCCTCATATTTCCTATATGCGTTGACGATAGGTTCGAGTTCGCTATATTCACGTGATAGTTTTGGGAATTGCTCGCGGTCTGCCACGATTTCAGGTTCTGAGAGTAAGCGTCCTAGCTCCTCGTGCCGGTCACGTATCTGTGCCAGCTTGTCATTCAGGCTGTCAGAAAGGCTCATCTGAGGCGCTCAGTTTTCGAGTTCGAAAATATCTTTCAGCAAGTTTAGAAAGGCTTCATTGCCTGTCGCTGAGGCTTGTCGAATCGAAATAGTGGGATTGTGGGCGAGCCGGTTGGTTAAATCATGTGCGAGTTTAGCTAAGACCTCATCTGCAGGTTCTCCCGCTTCGAGTTTCTTGCTCGCGTTGTCGAGGACACTTTGACGGATGCTATCGACTTGGGCGCGGTAGTTAGATAAAAGGTTAGATTCGAGCTGAATCCGTCGTTTCTGTAGATAACAGGTCACACCTTCGCCTACCATGCGTTCGGCGACCGACGTCAATTCCTGACGTTTGGAGAGACTCTGGGACACGATTTTGGATAGATCGTCAACGGTATAGAGATAGATATCGTCGATATTTCCCGCTGCCGCCTCAATGTCGCGAGGAACACCTAAATCCGCCACGAACATCGCCTTATGTCGGCGCGATTTGGTGGCATGCTCTAGCATGGCAGCAGTCACGACGGGTACGACGCTTCCCGTAGAACTCACGACAAGGTCAAACTTGCTGAGATGGTCCTGCAGGTCATCCATGTCGATAACGGTCGCATCTAACGTTTCGGCGAGTTTTTCGGCATTGGCGCGCGTACGGTTGGCGATCGCGAAGTGAGTTGCGCCCTCGTTTTTCAAATACTCAGAGATAAGTCGGATGTTTGAACCGGCGCCAATGAGCAGGATTTGCGCGTCAGTGAAGTCGGCGAAGATCTGTTTTGCCATCGTGATGGTTGCGTACGCCACGCTCACCGGCTCCGCGCCGATCTGGGTTTCTGTCCGTATTCGTTTGGCGGTTTGAAGCGTGAAGTCCTCAAGCAGACTTAGCTCTCTGCCTAAAGTCCCACACTCGCGTGCGTTGCGGTACGCCATCTTGAATTGGCCTTGGATTTGAGGTTCGCCGAGTATCTGTGAGTCGAGTCCAGCTGCGACTCGCATTGCATGAGCTGCCGCCTCTCTGCCGGTATGTCGATAGACTAAATCGCGATACTCTTCGCTACGTACGTTCTTTGCGCGTGCAATCCAACTCAGGATCGAGTCTGTTTCACCGGTCTGAGAGAAAGCGTGTATCTCCACCCGATTGCAGGTCGATAGAATCGCTGCTTCGGTAAGATCGGATACTTCGGCTTGAAGGTCGCTGAGGGCGTCCGGGAGTTCGTCGGTCGAAATAGTCAGTCGACCACGCATATCCAAACTGGTCGATCGATGGTTTAAGCCGAGGATTAGGACGGGCATTTGTCACTATGCGGAAATAGTCTAGGCGAACTTGCCAACATGCTCTGGCTCAATGGGTTTTTGCGCAAATTTCGCAGAGTTGTCGTCGGAACGATTCGACTTGCGTATCTGGTCTTGAGCGCGTTTGCGATTGGTTGTACCGCACTCATTGGTCCCGACTTTTCCTCTGCCGGTAATCAATTTGACCTGGTAGGTCGCATGCGGATCGAAGCCGAAAACTCAATTTTACGTGTCGATTTCCACTTGGCGTACGACGGGGCCGTTACGCGATTACAGGTGTGGGGTCCATTAGGCGTAAACCGGACAAATGTTGTATTTGGTCGTGATTCCTACACGATTGAGGATCGTCACGGGCAGAGCGTCATCTTGCATCCAGCCGACTTACCGGCGGAAGTGCCAACGAGTGTATGGCAGGTGGGCTCAGATCTCGGTCCATGGCTTCGATTACAACCACCAGGCGTGCCACATTCGGACGCACTTCTCGGATGGACCTTGAATGGCGTTCTGGTCCACGTCGAGGAACGCCAGCTCGTAGAAGGCGAATCGGTCTGTAAGCGTATCCGGCTTACAAGTGGTGAAGTTGAGGTCCTTGTGTTATGTGATCGGTGGCGTCTGAACGAGAGCTAGGCCAGCACGGATCACAAAACTCGTTTTTTCAGTGGATCTCAAATTTACAATTCGCGCCTTAACTGCAATTGGGGTGTAGCCAAGCGGTAAGGCAGTGGGTTTTGATCCCACCATGCGCAGGTTCGAGTCCTGCCACCCCAGCCAGCGACTGCATTGGATCTCGTCTTGTGAACAACTCAGCCGTACGACTGTTTAGCGGCACGTCGGTCCCTAAACTCGCCGCACAAATTGCCGTGGAGGGGACCTTCCAATCCGGGTGCGCTGATATCAACCGTTTCAGCGACGGCGAAGTGAGTGTTACCGTCACCGACAACGTCCGTGGACTTGAGATTTTCTTGATTCAATCGACGTGTGCTCCGACGAACGACTACCTCATGGAGTTCATGATCATGGTCGATGCGTTAAAGCGAGCTTCGGCTCAACGGATTACGGCGGTGATTCCCTATCTGGGGTACTCCCGGCAAGACCGAAGAGCGCCTATGGCAAGGGTTCCCATCAGCGCGAAAGTAGTCGCGGAGATGCTGTGTTTGGCGGGAATCGATCGCCTGATTACTGTCGATCTGCACGCTGAACAGATTCAAGGTTTCTACGATGTCCCGGTTGACAACGTTTACGGCTCCTCGGTGTTGATTCCTCACGCCATTGAACAGGATTACGGCGATCAAATAGTGGTTGTCAGCCCCGACATCGGTGGCGTGGTACGCGCTCGCGCCGTGGCGAAACGGATTGGCAACGCTGAGATCGCGATCATCGACAAGCGCCGCGAAAATCCGAACGAATCCGAGGTGTTGAACGTGATTGGTGCCATTGACGGTCGTGTTTGCATCATCGTCGACGACTTGGTGGACACGGCGGGAACGCTGTGCAATGCAGCGATGGCATTGAAGGAACGAGGCGCTACCAAGGTAGTGTCCTACATCACTCACCCGGTACTTTCTGGACTGGCGGTTGATCGAATCAATGCATCGGAATTGGATAGTTTGGTGGTCACGGACACGATTCCGTTACGCCCGGACGCACAGCGATGTGAGAAAATACACCAGCTCAGCATGGCTGGTACCCTTGCGGAGACGATCCGCCGCGTTTGTGAACGCGAGTCTGTCAGCGCCCTATTTGTCTAATTTTCCCATCAACTCAGCACGAACCTAGCGTAATCACCCACGATATTGGTTCAGGAGAATTGAATTGCCTACGCAATTAACTTTAGAGGTCTCGACCCGTGAATCCGTGGGTACGGGCGCCGTTGGACGGTTACGCCGCATTGACGACGTGATACCGGGCATTGTCTACGGTGCGGGGCAGGAAAACGTAAATATCACGTTGCCAATGCGCGTGCTCTTGAAAGCAATGCAGAATGAAAACTTCCTTTCGCAAATCATCGAATTGAAGTTGGACGGAAACGCAGAGCAAGTCGTGGTCCGTGATATGCAACGCCATCCAGCGACCGAAAATATCACACACATTGACTTCATGCGCATTCGAGAGGATCAGGATATCCAGGTTTCTGTGCCGATTCGCTTCATTAACGAGGAGAACTGTATCGGCGTTCGAATGAATGGCGGCACAATCACGCGCAACTTGGTTGAAGTTGAGATCAGTTGCCTGCCAAAGAATCTGCCTGAAGCCATTGTCGTGGATTTAGAAGATATCGATGTTGGTAACGCGATTCACCTTTCCGGTCTCGCGTTACCGGACGGTGTATCTATTCCTTCACTGGGCGCGGGTGATGATTCGGATCGGGATTTACCGGTGGTTGCCGTCTCGATTGTCCGCGTTCAAATCGAGGAGGAAGAAGAGGCAGTTTCTGACGAACTCGAGCTCGCGGAAGGTGAAGAAGGTGAGGAGGTAGGTGCCGAGACGCCTGAAGCCGACTCGACAGAGGCGACTGACCAATAAACGGCAGTTTTGGCAACCCCAATTCGGTTGTTGGTTGGTTTAGGTAATCCCGGAGACGCCTATCAGCTAACTCGACACAATATCGGTGCGAGCTGGCTTCGAATGCTTGCATCACGATTCGAGATACCTTTAAAGCATGATCGTGCGAAACGCGCAGAAATCGGTCGTGGGTTGCTCTTGAACCATGATGTGCGTCTTCTCGTGCCGACCACTTACATGAACCTCAGCGGCGAAGCAATTGGACCGTTTCTACGGTACTTCCGAATAGACCCCGATGAGGTGCTTGTCGCGTACGACGATGTTGCTTTCGAGGTTGGGCAAACCCGGTTGAAATTCGGTGGTGGTCCGGGCGGGCACAATGGATTACGAAGCCTTATCAAGCATATCGACGGAAACCGAGATTTCGGTCGATTGCGCATAGGTGTGGGTCATCCAGGACCATCAAACGATCTAGTCGCATTCTTAACGCAAGTGAAAATGCCTGCGCAGGAACGCGAGCAGTCGCTGGAGAGCAGCTACTTGAATGACGAAATCTTGGCGTGGTTGTTTGCAGGTGATTGGCAGAAAGCCATGACAAAGCTGAACTCTGTGGGAAATGAGGACAGCTAGACATGGGGTTCAAGTGTGGAATCGTTGGTCTACCGAATGTCGGCAAATCAACTTTGTTTAACGCGTTGACCAAAGCCTCTGTCAGTGCGGAAAACTATCCCTTTTGTACCGTTGAACCTAATCTTGGGGTCGTGCCGGTACCTGACAATCGAATATGGCGGCTCACCGAAATCGCACAACCGAAGAAAACGATTCCAAGCACGATGTCGTTTGTCGACATCGCAGGGCTCGTTGAAGGCGCGTCCCAAGGGGAAGGACTTGGGAACCGATTTCTCAGTCACATTCGCGAAGCTGACGCGATTGCTCACGTCGTCCGATGCTTCGAGGATCCGAACGTCGGGCACGTGACCGGCAGTGTTTCACCGTTAACTGATATTGAAACGATCAATACGGAATTGGTGCTGGCGGACTTGGAAACGGCGTCGCGAGCAGAAACTAGAGTTCGGAAGATTGCGCGAGCGGGGTCGAAGGAGGACAAGGAGCTACATGCCGTGCTTGAGGTAATCCTCAGCACACTCGACCAGAATCGACCACTTCGATCGATAGAACTCAGTGATCGTGAGTTAGAACTGATTCGCGACTACCGGTTCCTGACCGCAAAACCGGTCATGTACGTAGCCAATGTGGACGAAGTGTCGTTAGAAGGCGGCGAATTAGCGGATCAAGTGCGCAACTATTCGGAGCAAGACGGTGCCGAATTCGTCATTGTGTGTTCTAAGCTAGAAGCGGAAATCGCGCAGCTTGAGACTGATCATGAACGTGACGAATATCTCGCGATGGTCGGTCTGGAGGAGCCAGGACTAGCACGCGTGATTCGGACGGGCTACCGCCTACTTGGCCTCCATCATTTCTTCACGGTGGGTCCTGAGGAAGTTCGGGCGTGGACGATCCCGATAGGCGCAATGGCTCACGCCGCTGCCAGTAAGATCCATACCGACTTCGAGCGAGGATTCATACGTGCAGAAGTTGTAGGGTACGACGAGTTTATAGAGCACCGCGGTGAGACTGCGTCGCGAAGCGCCGGGGCGTTGCGTTCCGAAGGAAAGGAGTATCAGATTGCCGATGGCGACATCGTGCACTTTCTATTTAACGTCTAAGCCGGTCCAAGTACCCGACAACCGAGGACATAGGTGCACCACGGCGGAACCACATCAATATGTGGATGTGGCGTCGGATTGTTGCCTTTGATCGCGAAATACCGCCCATCTAGATCCAGGTAAATGTCTTCGGCGAACGCGCCGACGTACAGTTCAGGTCGATAGCTGTTCGGACCGAGTTTAGGAAACTTTACGCGGCTCTTAAATAAGTCCAAAACCTCCGTTTCGTCTGGCAGGTCCCGCATTAGCCAATTCGTCTCGCTTGCTGCGAACCACCAGTCTCCGGCGTTACATATCTCAACGTGACCTGCACCCAGTGCAGCAGCGCCAAACGCGATGTTGGACATGAGAACTGAACCGGATGCGATACCGTCGGGAAACATCTCTCGCGATTGCTCGCGAATGAAGACTAGTGGGTCATTGACTGCCATTGAGATGCGACGATGGCGTCGAATTTAGACGCGTTAATGGGTTTCGTAGTTGGCGCGCATGTACGCGACGCTCTTCGTGATTAACTCTCTAAGCAGGTCGCGATCAATCTCGTCTAGTTTCTTGACGTATAGGCAGGACTTACCGGTCTTGTACTTGCCGAGATTGCCAAGAATCGTTTCGTATTCAGAGAAGCCTGGCATGATGTAGATAGTTAGCGCTTGTTTGCGTGGTGAGAAACCAGTAAGGAAAAAATCACCCTCCCGACCGCTTGCGTACTTGTAGTGATATCTCCCAAAACCGACAAGAGATGATCCCCAGAGAACTGGTGGTGAACCGGTTATAGCAGACATCATGTCGAGAATCTCCAGCGAGTCTTTTCGCTTGGTTTCGTTGTCGACACTATTGATGAATTGTTCGACGCTCGTGTCAGTCGGAACGGTTTTGTTCTGGTTTGATGCCATTAGCGAGGGTTCAGACGAGGATTTAGCCAGTTTCCTAGCCAGTAATCCAAGCTTGTGTAACGCCCACCACCCGTGAACAGTAACACAAGGAGGAATAAGAAATAGGTGATCGCAAGTTGCATACCGTTATTGAGAATGGTCATGTTCCCGTTGCTGGTTAGCCATCGGTAGTCACCGTGTTCGCGCATCATCCGACGGATTTCTCGCTTCTTCTCCTGTGCTTCCATTACCCGTTCGTTAGCAAGCCAGCTGTTCCCATCCGAAAGGGTCAACCAACCGTTCTCGCCGTGTACCGCAAAAGCAGCGACTAGCATCGCGATCATGAGCGGGATGCAAACCAAACGCGTGAGCCAACCTAAGAATAGGAGTATGCCACCAACGAATTCGGAGAGCGCGACTAAAGCGACACTTAGGACGGGTAGCGGCATCCCCATGCTTTCAAACCAAGAGACGGTGTTGTCAAAGCCTGCAAGTTTTGTGTATCCAGCTTGTAACATGACAGGCGTTAGATAAAGTCGAGCCAGAAGAGGTGGGATACCGTCGATAGGTTTTAAGTAACCAAGAAACTGAGCCCACAATGCAGCGATTTTCTGGACCATAACTCGCCCGTCCTTAGTGCTGACGTCCAACCGTTCGTGCAAATGGTAGCTACGGTTGGACTTGAACCAACGACCCTAGCATTATGAATGCTATGCTCTAACCAGCTGAGCTACGTAGCCACCGCGCGACGGGAATTATCGACACTTCACGCGATTGACGCTTGTGCCTGTGTGCGATTCGCTGCAACGACTTCCTGCATACCGTCCCACTCACTCCAATGGTCGCAGAGCTTGTCGATGGCTACGTTCCAGGGGTTATATCCCGACGGATATTCATGAAATCCGCCTAACCACTCCCGATCGGGGTGGTCGCTGTCGCCAAGCACTTTAACGCCGGACTGTCGATCACGACGGATTCGAAAGTACACATTCATGCGCGGGTCGGACCATTCGTTGCGTGACCCTCCGTGTGGACATGCATGGAGCGCGATCACGACATCTCCAACATCGAGCAGGATAGGGGACGGGTTTATGAAACGATAGCCGTTGTACTCAGTCGAATTCCTGAGCGCAAGATCGCGGATTGGGTGTGGCAGGGGTGTCATCGATACGCCACCGTTCGCGTTTCGCGTAAGTCGAGGCCATGCTTCGCCTTCTGGTCCGACTACGCCGCCTGAGTCCCGTTGCATTCGAAAAAAGGCTTCTACAACCTCATGGACGCCTTTCAATAAACAAAGATTGCCGCGTCCAAATTGGGTTTGATCGTTCAACGCAACTCCAACGAACGCTGTGAAGCTTCCGAGTGAGAGCGTGCACTCGGGATCTTGGAACAAGGGGGTCATATTTGCGCCCATGACGGTCGCATCCCCAGCACCGAAGTGTTCGGTTCGTGGCTTACGTAGATCGTCGATTTCATCTGCGGACGCAGGTAGCCGACCAGACCAGAGCCCGTCCAAATGTGGATGCCATCCGTAATTGGGCGTGTCGCTCTTCTCGTTTGGATACAAGATGGCGGCGAACCCACGCTCCGGCGGATCGTAGGGTCCGATTGTGTTTCGCAATACGTCGCCGAGGATGCTCTCGTTTACCAAATCTGGTAACGCAGATGACGTTGATATGTCGTGATACGCGCGGCGAAGACCGTTCTTACCGGCGAACATGTGTATGGTTCGTCGCGCCTCGAATGTAAGCGATTCAGGTACCACATCACGAAGAACGATGAATCCGTCTTCGTAGAGAGTCTGCTTTTCCTCAAGAGTTAGTTCAGGATTCGTACGCATGGCGATTTTGGTGCTTGTCTGAAGATGAGATTACGTTTTACCACAATCGGTCACGGCATATAAGGCGTTGTGCTAGGTCCGAGTTGTGTCTTGAGATGCTCCTGGGCGAGCTCGACGAACTCGCACATCAGCGGTCGTGTTTCTCGCGGATCGATGATTTCCTCTATGTTGAAGGCTTCTGCCGTTTTGAACGGTGATGAGAGCGCTTCGAGTTTTTCTTCGATCTCTTGCTGCTTCGATTCGGGATTGTCGGACTCTGCAATGATGCGTCGGTAGGCAGCGGACACGCCGCCGGCGATGTGCATGGATCCCCAATGACCTGATGGCCAAGCGACGCGTTTGAACATGCCACCAGGTCGGTCGTGGCATTGACCTGCGACACCGTAGAGCTGGCGAATGATCACCGACATCCACGGCATGCGGGTCCGCAAAGTCGCGCAGATCATTTTGGCGCCGGCCCGAACGATACCGAGTGATTGCTGTTCAGGTCCGACCATAAAGCCTGGTTCATCAGCGAGGTACAGCATCGGTAGATGGAAGGTATCACATAGCTGGAGAAACCGGATTACCTTGACACCTGCCGAAACGTCCATTGAACCACCGATACGATTGGGGTTGTTGATCATCACACCCACCGGATAACCGTGCATGCGCGCCAATCCGACGATTCGCGAGCGTCCATAGTGGGGTGTAATTTCAAAGAAAGAATCTTGATCGACGACCGCTTTCAAAATCCGACGAGGGTTGTAGGTTCTACGTTTTTCTCGAGGAATAATCGAGATCAATTCCTCGTCGCGTCGATTCGGATCGTCACTCGTGTCACCGCGGGGCGGCATTTGCCATACATTTGAAGGTAGGTAGCTGAGGAATTGCCGAATCATGTCGAATGCTTCTTCCTCTGTATCGGCCAGGTTGTCGACCGCTCCGCTTTCAAATACCTGCGTTCGTTCGTCCCCTAGCTCTTCTTTCGAGATGTCAACACCTAGCGCAGCTTTCACCACAGGAGGTCCGCCTGGGAACAACTGACTGATACCTTTGACCATCACGTTGAAGTGAGCGAGGCATGCGTCAACGGCAGGCAGCCCTGCTACGGAGCCAAGGATTGCGCCGACGACGGGTACTTCACACAGCAATTTTTCGATACCCGGCGTAACCGGATTCGTTGGGATATAGGTGCGGCCGATTTGCTCGAACGTCTTAACACTACCGCCGGTTGCGTCAAGCAAGCGGATAAACGGGAGCTTCCATTCCGCAGCCATGGTTTGTGCGTGGCCGCCTTTATTTCCGATGGATCCGTCTGCTGAACCGCCGCGTACGGTGAAATCACCCGCGGTGACGACGGCAGTGCGTCCATCGATCTTGGCGGTTCCAATGACCATGTTGGATGGACGAACATGTACGAGTTTGTTATGTTCGTAGGTCGCCGCGCCAGCAAGCTGCCCTATTTCCTTAAACTCGTTGTTATCGGCGATGAGGCGGATACGTTCTCGAACTGTGAGCTTGCCTCGTCGCCGCTGTTCTGCGATACCGGCTTCGCCGCCCATTTCCTCAGAAAACGCTCTTCGGCGTTCGAGTTCCTCAACTTCAGGTTGCCAAACCATCTGTTGTCTCCTTCTCAGTTTTTTTCGTTGTGATCCAATATGAACCTTGACGAGTTCTGTTATTCTCGACCTCGTTGAATTTTCCTATTTACTTGCTCGCGTATTGAGTACTAGGTAAACGAACTTTCAATTTTGGGACAAACTCGAAGGTTCTCGTTAGAACTTATGACAGAGGTTATTGACAGGATTATCTTGCCTCAAGAACTGTAGATAGAGTATTAACAGTGGCTATCGATCTGGTCAGCATCTTCGTTAACACACCGGGATTTAAGACCTCCACGCGCCAGAGAGACTCGTCCGTGGTCGACAGATTGACGATGGTTACTCTTACGCAACATGGGTCATTCGACGCTCATGTGGCGTTTGTTTGCAACCACGACCGGAACTGAGCTCCTAAGTGGTCGGGTTATTGACGCTTACGGCGTATCAAAACCCGCTTGGTCCGATGTGCGCAGCAGAGAGACTATTTAGTGTATGGAAAACTAGCAGCTGCGCTGTTGATTAGTCGCTTAGCTACAGATTCAGACGAACTCAGTATCGATCCTGAATGCACGTAGTCGTAGTTCCAAAGTAGCTTGCCTTCATCACGCTCGTGGATTGATGTATTTACATAGACCTCGTTTGTCCTGCCCGGAACATTGAATAGGTACATTGAGGCGATTGCCTCTACTGAACCCATCGGCTTAGTCAGCACAATCTCACCAGATACGATCGCATCCACATCCAACGCGGCGCAGACTTCCGCTTTCGTCAACGAGGACAGGTACTTCTGTAGTTCGCCGGTTGTGGAATTCTTAGTCAAAAGCGTGTTTGTTTCGCTGATGTCCTGAAACTCGACGGTGTATTTACCTCGTTGCTGGCCTTGGAGATACTGGGTGTAAAGTGCTCTTTGGAACGACTCTGCCTGCCTAAGTGCTAACTGCTCCAGTTTTTTATGTGACATGTCCTTCCGTTTCTCGGGATTTATGGTCACGTCAAAAGGGAGTATCGCGATTTGTTTGTGCTCAGATTTGTAATCTCCAAAATCTGGTGCGGTATAGACGGTAGCGCAGCTCGCGAGAAGAGGGAGAAGGAGAAATAGAGCAAAACACTCGAATTTGCGCGAAGGAGTGCGAGGCATTGCGTCGCCTTAAGTTTGTCGGTGAGTTGCCTTGTATAGACAAAACTAAAGGCGAGACATCACCGCGACTCGTCCTCGAACGATCAGGTGGATGAGGTTCCTGATAGGGATTGGGCTTTATCTAAAGGACGACAAGAGTTTCACACGCAATCATTTTTACAAACTCAATTTGATGGTTGATAGGCCAGATACTAGCTACTTAGCGAATTTAGTTTCTTGTTGTTCAACGAGGGTCCTCAATAGCAGACATCAGCAACAATGAAGCCGAGCGACTGTACCCTTTCTCTGCTGTCCCTACATCGATCTAGCAAGTCCGGGATGCGCAGTTCGTTGGTTCTGCGCCTATCTCTTTCGTTCTCGATGTCTCGTCGCAACCAACGAATGCGGTTTTGGATTTCACTCCGTGTTTTATCCGTCAAGCTTGGATCGTCAAGCTGGACGTAGAGGCGATCGATTTGGTTTTCGAAGCCCTGAATTCGATACGTGCTTGCGTTTACTGTCGATTCGGCGTTTTGGAGATTGTTAATGGCGGTCCACATCAATCGACCTGGTTGATAGCCGCTTAGGAAGTTGCGTTCGACGCCTTCTGGGCACGCATACAGGTATGGGTCACCGTTCATGCCGGCGTCGAAACCATTCGCTCGAGTACAGTAACGCTTGGCACCCTCTTGTCGCCCTTCTTCATAAGTACTTTGATCGACTTGTACCGAATATTTGGCACAGTTATTCTGATATTCGTTTATCTTGCTCGGCGGCGCACCCTCGGCCCCGTCCATCACACCCCTTGCGTGCCAGCTCATGTAGAGACACTCTTGTTCCGATAGTTGCGAACACGCGCTCAAGGTTAAGACGAATGTGCACGCAAAGGAAATAGCGAATTGGCGGCTCATGCGATCAAAGGCTATAGCAACACTTCATTATCTGATTTGTGCGTCTTATTAGACACTTAGTATTTGAGATATTTCGCGCTTGTAGAGCCTTTTCGATACTGAACTCACGAGGTTTGTTCGCCATTTCGTTCGCTTTTTAAGCGCGTGAATTAGCCGCCTCTTTTCGACAGCCCGGGTTGTTTCCGCATCGCGACTAACGATCGGCGTTGAATTGTGTCGGATTCGACACTATGTACTGACAAAGGTCTAGGAATTTTGGTATCGCTTAGATGAACTCGAAGAAATCGGTGGTTGTCTAAACGAGCGATTCACAAAGCGTTCGGTCGCACCTATGTAACTGAGACGGTACATAATTCAGACTAGAACAAATCTGAGGAACTGGTAGCAAAAACATGGCATTAACCGGGTTAGCACACGTATCAGGGCAACAAGCGGTTGAAATCAATGGTGTTCTGCGAAACACCTATCTCATGCTTGGTTTGTCCATTGGTTTCGCCGCGCTCGTTTCGTTCGTCGCGATGGCACTGGGTATCGGGATGATGAATATCTTCATCTACCTGATCGGTTTCTTTGGTCTTTCGTTCGCGGTACAGAAAACCGCAGATTCAGGCTGGGGCTTGTTCTGGTCGTTCGTATTTGCGGGATTCCTTGGCCTCGCCATTGCCCCCATCCTTGGTTTCTACCTGGCTGTGCATCCATGGTTGGTAGTGCAAGCATTCGCCTTAACATCGGCAGCATTCTTCGCGTTGTCGGCGTATACGATCGTACGGCGAGAGGATTTCAGCTGGCTCGGTAGTTTTCTCACCGTTTCTTTCTTTGTCATACTCGGCATCATCGCATTGAGTTTCTTCATCAGCATGTCGCCATTTGTCATGCTCATCTCGATATTCATGATCGTGGTGGCTTGTGCGTTGATCCTCTATCAAACAAGCGCGATCGTGTTAGGGGGCGAACGAAATTACATTCTGGCAGCAAACCAACTGTTTGTCAGTTTCTACATCATGTTTGTGTACATCCTGCAATTACTCGGTATTTTTGGCGGCGACGACTAAACACTTTCTCGACTATACCCTCGTCGTATCAGTGATACGGTAAGAACCACCATCTTGCCGAATTGAGTGAAACGGTCGCCAATCGAAGGTGGCCGTTTCTCTATCTAGAAGGTGAGCTTCCGATACGCGAACTGGAGGGCGTTCGGCAGTTCTTCCGTGTCCTCGATTACCCAGTATTGATCATCGCGGCACATACGCCGCAAGTAGTCGTGACCTGATACATCCACGGTGATACAGAACAGCTGAACCCCCTTTTCGTGAGCTTCGTGGACTGCTTTCGCAGTGTCCTGAATCCCGTACTCGTGGTCACTGCGATCTGGACCGTAGTCACTGTCCTGTGGGAATCCGTCGCTTATTACCAGTAACACCTTCAAAGAGCTACCTGTCGTAAGTAGCTTGTGCGTCGCATGCCGAATCGCCGGTCCCATTCGCGTTGAGCGGAGGGGTTTCATCGCGGCGATGGCGTTCACCGCACGCCGATTAAGCGACTCATTGAATTCCTTGGCAATGTGGATTTCTACGCGATCGTGACTGTAGCCGGAGAATCCGTATACGCTATACAAGTCACCAAGATTCTCAAGGGCGGTCGCTAACAACAGTACGGATTCTTTTTGTACATCGATGATCTTGCGGGGCGTGTCAGTCTCGGTTTGATCTGGATCGAAATCGATGGCGCCATGGAGATATGGGTCGTCGAAGGGATCCTCCTCATCTTCCGGCATGTGTGCGGGATCGTCTTGAGTGATCGGATCATCTGTCGATGCGGATAGATCGACAAGCAGGCAAGCGGCCACGTCCCGTTGCTTCTTCTCTGTGCGCACATATACGTGTTCGGTCGGAGACACGCCTGCATGCGTGTCCGCACGAGTCTCAACAATGGCATTGAGATCCAATTCATCTCCATCCAGACTTCGCGGTACGCGACGCATCCCAATAGGTTTGACCTGCTCAAATCTCTTTCTAACGGCCGGAATTAGCGATTGAATGCGCTTCAGCAATTCGTTTGCTGATTCCTGAGGCGCGTGGTCTTCGCGTATCTCGTAGACGGAACACCACGCTTTCAGCCATGTTTGGCTCAGGTAATCCCATTCATCGTATCGGAAGTGCGCACGATCAATGATCTGATGGCGTTCATACGAGGAGAGCAGCGATTTCTCCATGTCAATTCGGCGCTGTAGTTGATCCCGCTCCTGCTTTAGTTCAACAGCTGCTTCCCGAACGCTGCCGTCAAGCGCTTCCTCGGTAGTGGACTGCGAAGCTTCGACGTTCTCACCGATCGTCATGGCTAGTAGCTCAGCGTCGAGGTCATGCAATTCCGCTTGCCAATCCTCAAGGCGAGCAGCACGCTGCAGCATAGGGAGCTCGACCATTTCCTCGAATTCGGCTTGGGACGAGTTTGTGGTCGTTGACTCAATACCAGTACAAAGCGCTTCAAAACAGTTCACGGTTGCAATTGCGCTCGAATAGACGGAAGAAGGCTCACTAAAGATTGGCGCAACGAGCACTTGATGCGGGGAAATCAATGAATCAGGTTGGTTTAACGCCATCTCTAATTCGACGATTTGCGCGTACGGCGATTGGCTTGGTACAAACGTATTGCTGCCGTAACCGTTGGGAGCCAGGAAACTCGGCGACCACTAAGTTGGCGACTCGGTATTCCTCTAGTATGTAGAAAAGGTAGCTCGCTAATTCCGGTTTCGGGAAGTGCTGATAGAAAAGGTCTAGGTCAGGTGAGCGATGTGTAGCGGGTAGCGGTTGCGCGGCGAGATATGGAATCAGTTGTCTCGCGCGCTCAATAGAGAACGACAAAGTGTCATAACGACGAAACGCGAGCTGCTGCATAACAAGCCAGCGATACGCATCCTGGTTAGCCTCTGGTTCGTCGAAATAGTCGAATTTTTGCGGCAGAAACAACTCGCAGAGATTTGAGCTATTGATCGCATGCCGTTGGTCTTCATGGTGAAAGATGGGAATGCGATTTGCCAGACCCTGCGTAAACAAGGCAAGTGGACGCTCGACCTCGCTGAGCCCAGTCAAGGCCAGACTACATCAACGATGTCGGCAATCGCTTGTTGGACTTCACCGTCATCTGACAAAGCATGAACCAATGCAGCGTTTGCCGCCCGTCGAGGCGCGATACCTTGTCGCATCAGAGAGCCTGCGTAGACAAGCAGACGCGTACTTACGCCTTCCTCAAATCCATGCTCACGGAGGTTGCGAATGTGGACACCGACCTTCGCAAGCGTCTTCGCGCTGTTCTCGTCTACGCCACTCTCAACTTGAATGATCTCCGCTTCGCGCTCCTCAGTCGGATAGTCGAATTCGAGACTCACAAACCGTTGCCGCGTGCTGGGTTTTAGATCCTTGAGAATGCTCTGATAACCAGGGTTGTAGGAAATTACCAACAGGAAGTCAGGATGCGCTTCTAGTAATTCGTTCGTCTTGTCGATCGGCAGAATCCGGCGATGATCGGTGAGCGAGTGGATGAGAACGGTTGTGTCCTTACGTGCTTCGACAATCTCGTCTAGATAGCAGATCCCGCCATGCCGAACTGCAGAGGTGAGCGGTCCGTCCTGCCATGCGGTTGAATCGTCGTGGAGGAGGTATCGCCCCATCAAGTCCGTTGCGGAAAGATCCTCATGGCACGAAACGGTTGTAAGTGGTTGCTTGACTGGACTACGAACCAGATTGTCATCACCATAGATCCGCCAAGCCATGTGTTCGACGAAACGCGTTTTACCGCAACCTGTTGGACCTTTTAGTAGTATCGGTAATCGTTGCGAATAGGCTGCGAGGAAGACATCGATCTCATCACTGAGTGGCAGGTAGTACGGGGCTTCGCCACCCGATGCAACCACTACGGTACGAAAACGTCGCGACCGTGGCGATAGTTGCCGAATGTCTGCGACGCGTTGCGATTGACTAGATTGCGCCTACACATTGGGTGATGCAGACTGCGCACCTCGTGTTCAATCTCCGTGAGTTGTTCACCCGAGTCTGGATCGACGATGGTCTGGAATCGGTATTGATGTTGATCGGACTCTTCGGTAATCAAGTCTCGTTCTGCGAGAGCGTGATGAGGTCGAGAGAAATTTGATACATAGATCGCGATATGGTGGCCGTCGTATTGGTCAATGTTCTCTTCGGTTTCACGAAAGCGAAAGATCTGGTTGTAACCCATCGACACTTGAGCGTATGTACCAGTGTTGTCTTCGATTTTTTCCGCTGGAGAGTCGAAGATCTGTTCATAAAACTTGACAATGCCGTCGCTTGAACCCGCTGGTACATGCATATCGGCGTAGGCGATTCCAAGCGTCATGCCAGTATCGTCTTCTGGCTGATGGACTCGTATTGCGTTTCCCCAAGGGCAAGTTACATCGATGCAATCGTCAACCGCTTGCCCTCGATACCGTTCAATCTCCGTTTGAGATCGTCGTGGTTTGGAATCATGACCCCAATCGTGCCACGAAACTTTTGTGCGTCCTTTTTCGGTAAGTGGAACTGCTGTTCACCGACATTGATCCACATATTGAAGGTACCAAAGTCGATGTAAGGATCCCGGGTGAACCCCAATCCGGTGACGTAAAAGAGTGCCGCAAGTTGCTGATCGGGTACGGTGAGATTGAAGTGTTCCATATTGAGGATGTTGCCAACATCTTCAACCGTTCGATCGAATGTACGTTCAGATTTCATGCTTGCTCGTTACTCCTGGCGCTATCACGGTGTACAGTCAGAAAGTCTTGTGTAGCCTCGCTATACGCCCGTTGAGTTTATTTCGGGGAAGTGGTTACACGCGGCCGAATTCGACGTGTGTGCGCGGGTTCGGTTTGAGATCGCCACGCTCTTTGATGAGACTGGTCGTGTAACTCTCCAGCTCTTCTCGACTGAGGTTCGGGTCCCAGGATTCTGCGAACGGTTGAGTGGCATCCCAAGGCGTATCACAGAATACTTCGATGCCATTTCGCTCCGGGTCGTGGAAGTAGATCGACCACGTGTTTCCGTGCGTTATAGGCACGACCTTACCAACATCGTTGCGCGCAGAGAGGGCGTTGTAAAGCTCCTTGACCTCTTCTAATGAATCGATCCGAAACGCGAAGTGTCCAACACGACTCGTCTCCGCACCTTGGTTAGCATCCTCTTTGAGTGCGATCTGATGGTGTTCATCATCAAGCTGGGAAAGAAACGCAACGCCGTCTGCTCGGTCGTTGACGTGAAAACCAAGGGCACTCGTGTAGAAATCCACCATCGCTTCGAGGTGCTTCACGTTGACGAATGCGTGTGACCAAGTCAGACTCATGGATCTTGGATTAGATTACACAATATTCAGATTCTAATGCGTGAACGCTGACTGTTGCGGAGATATGGAGCGCTTGCATATCTTGAGTCCGCTCAATCCTTAATATGCAAATATGGCGGAAGAAAAACACTTTGAAGACGTTCTCCTAAGCGTGATCGAACCTTTGCTGGCCGGACTGCGAGTGTTCGAACGCAGTGCTCGATATCTTGCACCGGGCACTATGGAGTCAATCTGTGGCGAGTTGTTCGCGACGCGTCATGACCTACGACAGGCGTCAGACGGCTTGCGTGAGACGGATTGGCTTCCGGAAGCGACACCGATCCGCAATCTAGTTTCAGAAGCATATCGACATGCGCTTCGAAGCTTAGAGTCGCTCGACGAAGTTGGAACTAGCACCAATGACATGATGCCGATATATCGTGCGCTAGGTGCACGCGCGCGAGTGTATGAAGCGCTTTTTCCGCTCGCATCTCATTTCAGTTTGATTCATCGATTTTTCTTAGATTCCCGAAGACAAGATCGAGCGAGGTTTAGCATCGCTGACAAAGCGAGCGACTCCGATTTACGAGGAGTTCACCACGTTGAGAATGACAGAAAACAACGCGGTGGGTTTTCGTTTTACGTTCCAGAAACCTATGACGCTAATCGCTCGTATCCAGTAGTTTTTGCATTGCACGGTGGGAGCGGTCATGGTTCAACTTTTCTATGGTCCTGGTTACGGACCGCTCGTTCCGAAGAACTGATATTGGTGAGTCCAACTTCGGTGGGTGGCACCTGGGCGATCATGGGGCCAGACCAGGACTCACCGAATCTTCACGGGATATTGGAGTCGATTCGCAATATCGTGAATGTAGATGCGAGCCGACTGTTGCTGACCGGGATGAGCGATGGTGGAACCTTTACTTACGTATCCGGGTGCACGGACGAATCCCCGTTCACACACTTATCGCCGTGCTCGGCGAGTTTTCATCCGCTACTGATCGAAATGATGTCGAAGGAACGGCTGAATAACTTGCCTATCTGTATTACGCACGGAGTCTTGGATTGGATGTTTACAGTAGACATCGCACAGACGGCGGAATACGCGTTCTCGGCAGCCGGCGCGAACGTGCTCTATCGTGAGATCGCGGATCTAGCACACACGTATCCAGAAGACTTAAATCCTGAATTAATCGATTGGTTT
>JAGWBO010000076.1 GCA_021295855.1 Pseudomonadales bacterium
ACCACGGCGACAGGAAGTTGGTCGAATTTCACACGCCGCTCAAGATTCGAAACAAGACGCACGTAGTGCGGAGCGTCGAGTGGGTACATCTGACCGAACCGGAAAGGATCGACTTCTGGCTGGCCGAAGGATACGAAGACAAGTCGATCTTCGCGCTCAGCCTATTGGAAGACGCGTTTGCGTTGGCAGACCGGGATGGATGCACCGAGATGACGTACGAGAGCCGGTTTGCAGTGAAAACGCCCGTGATCGGCTGGTTGCTAGCGAGATTGATGATGGTCCCCGTCATGCGCCGCCACATGGTGGACCATATCGAGGACATTAAGGGATTGTGCGAGGCACGGGCGGAGAGGAGTCGGGTGTGGCCGTTTGAGGGGTGTGGGCACTGAACCGGGCAAGCAAAAATGCGGTGAGATTGGAATCGCGATACCACGAACGTGGACGTGTTACAATAAAGTAACTACTAATCGGTAGTGATTTTATTGACCCTATACGGAGGTTATCATCATGTTTCTTTTTGATGACGACACAAATTGGCATTGGGATGCTGTAAAGAACGATCTGAACAGGCAAAAACAAGGGTTTGGTTTCGAGACCGCCGAACTCGTTTTCGACGATCCGCTATCGTGGACGCAGAGAGACCCATATCCTCGAGAAATGCGTTGGCAGACAATCGGAATGATTAACAACATGTTCGTGGTCGTTGTCCACACATCACCTGAAGTTGATCCAGTTTCTGGTGAAATGACAGGTCGCATCATCAGTGCCCGACAAGCGACCAGAAAAGAAAGAACGCAATATGAACAAGAATCGTACTGAGCTGACCGACCTACAGAAGGCTGATCTAGAGAGGTTGCGGAATCAATCGGAAGACGAGATCGATACTTCGGACATACCCGAGATTCTCGACTGGTCGAATGCTCGAAGGGGCATGTTTTATCGTCCAGTGAAGCGGCAGATCACGCTGAGGTTGGATGTGGATGTTGTGGCTTGGTTCAGGGAGCACGCAGGTGAGAACGGGCGGGGATATCAGACTGAGATGAACCGGGCACTGCGGGAGCATGTTGTGAGGGCGGAGAGGGAGAAGGCCGCCTGATCGCATACTTGAAGCGAATGGGCTTGCCGACGATCCACCATCCGCTGGTGCGTGATTTTGTGCGGCGGGGGTTGGAGGTGGGAATTCGAACGCACACACGGAGGGTATTGTTTGACGGGATATTGAGAATGCCGTCGCCAATTCGATTGAGTCATCACCGTTTTTCAAGTTTGTGCACTACTAGCGGCCATGTCAGGTGCCACCAAGCTTCGTTGACGTAGCCGGTGGTGGTGATCGATCCTTGCGACGCGTCGCCTTGTGGCCAACCGACCCATCGCCTAGTGTTTAGCACGATTCGATGATGGAAGTCGAGGAGCGGGACATCAGGCAACTCTTCGAGCCAGATTCTCACCGCTTGACGCCAAAGTTCATGCATCTTGACTGTGTCACTCGGATGCGTACGAGAAACCTTGTCGGTAAGTTCGTCCCATTGTGCATTTTCCCAGTGATAGAAGTTGACTTGGTAGCCGCCCGGAATGGTCACTGACGTGGTTTGATAGAGCTTCATGGTGTAGTAGGGATCACGTATAGAGCCGGGATGGCCAAACATCAAACATTCGAAATCCCCGTTCACCATACGAGTGGGCGCATCGGCCGGCTGGGTGTAACTGGCATTGATTCCATGGTTGTTGAGTTGTTGTGCCACAGCCGGTCCAAGATCCACCCACGCGCCGAAACCGATTATTTCGCAGTCGATCGTTTTACCACTATCTTCCCAATAGCCGTCTGCATTTTTTGCGAAACCGGCATCCTTGAGGAGTTCATCTCCTCGGTTCGGCGAATATTCAAGCGTTGAACGACCGATCTCTTCCATGACCTCGTTGGCGATATCGAAGTAGTTCCGTAACGCAGGGTATCTAGGCATGGTTAAGGGGTTTAGTGAGGATGCGCCGTCGTATGCAACACTCCGTAGTTCCTCGCGATCGAGGTAGAAGGAGATCGCCCATCGAACGCGAGAATCATCGTACGGACCATGTGAGCCGCTTGTATTGAAGGCGATAGATACTGGCCACCAATCAACGTAACCGTACGGTTCTTCGCGGCCGGAGTGGGTGATTAAGAAGTCGTTCTGCGCAAGAGTTTCGGCAATCAGCGAAGGAGTCGTCATCGCTGCGACATCGATTTCATTGGCGATCAATGCATGAGCCCTTTGATCCTGCGTAACGCCTGGGATGTAGATGATCCGCTTGACGCGTGGCAGGCGTCCATAGTCACCAAGGTCAGCGACGCCTTCTCCCCACCACGAGTCGCGACGGTCAAAGAGCTTCTGTTCGCTTGTTGTCCTGACCTGCCAAGGGCCGGTAGAAAGCGGCCACCCCTTCAATAGGTCGTAATCGCCAAAAGTAGTCCAATCGCGGCCTTTGTAATGGTGTTCTGGAACGATGTAGACGCCGATGTCAAATTTGTATGTGAGAAGGAAGAAGAAGCGTGGATCGGGTCTAAGCAAGCTCACCTTGGCGGTGTACTTGTCCACCAATTCGGCATTGTCCATCGCGGCGTCTACATCTCTACCCCATCTAACCTGATGCTTAAGTTCTTTTAGGGTGTTCAATGTGTATACGACATCTTCACAGTCGAAATCTTCTCCATCACTCCAAGAAATACCTTGGCGACAGTTGATGGTCAACTCGGTGAAGTCGTCGTTGTAGCTGTAGCTTTCAGCCAGCCACATGATCTCCTCGTCAGCGAATGCGGAATAGAATGCGAGAGGCTCGAAAATCAGATTCGCCCCCCGCTGACCGTGGGCTCCGATAGCGTATGGGTTCCAGAGTTCGTGGTCGATGTATCGTCCTTCCGATCCTCCATGGAACAGTATCAGCATGTCCTCGCGCTCCACGTCGCCTGGATCGAAAAGGATGCCTTGTGCATCTTTTCTTTCTCCTGAGGGCGAGCCTGGTTGCTCTGGGTTCACAATCTCTTCGATTACGGGTGTAGGCGTCGGTAAAACCACATCAAATTCCATCCCGTCTGGATGTCTGGCCGACCAGATCGTGAAATCGCTGAAAGTCGTCGACTTTCCAGGAATTCCGTCATCGATGTAATAGGATGCCAAGGCAGACACGGATCCCGGCGCAAGCAACCCACTCAAATCAAGTTTTTGGACGAACTCGTTATTGATGAACAGAAAACCATCTCCATCACTCATTACAACACGCAGGGTGTTCGTACCTGGAAACGTTGTCGAAATTAGCCCAGAAGCTCTCTCGACAACAGACTGCTCGTTATCTGGATCGCCCTCTCGCAAACCGTGATACCAGTAGCCCGAAGAACTAATTACCACCACATGGAAACTGTCGAATGCATCGTTCCTAAATAGAAATCCGCCGCTCCAATAACCATCCGATGCGGAGTACGGGTTGTCGAACCTTGCTTCAATTACGCCATTCGAAAGAGTCGGAAAGGTTAGATACTCGTCAACGGACCCAGTTGAAGCCATTTGGTGATCAATCTTACCGCCAGCGGGTCCGAATACATGTCGTAGTGGGGTGATCTTGAATGATTCATACCTTGTCGGCGCGGTGCCAATATCGGATAAGATGTTCAATCCGATTGCACCTTGTTGCAAAACCCCGCTGAAATCTAATTCTTTTATGTATTCATCGTTTATGAAAAGCAGACCGATAGAGTCTGTCGCGACTAGGCGAACATGATTAGTCTGACCGGGGGCGGTACGAATGTGATCTGTGCGGCTTTGGTATAGCAAGTCGGATTCTTCCGACCCTTCGCGCGTGACAAGGTGGAACCACGCGGCATGTTGGTTTAAACAAACATGGTGACCGCGCAACGGCTCACCGCGCTCATACGCCTCTGGGGCGATTCCACGGGTCGTGATGCATGCTACCCAAAGGTCGCCGGATATATGCTCGGGGATGGTTACGGCGAATTCGATCATGAAATCGGCGATGTCGACAGCGCTGACGATTTCCGCCAACCCTTCAGCATCTTGAACCAATTCGCCGCTTTCGGGCCCGTAGAAGGTTCTTGTATCTGTAAATGTGTTCCCGGACGGCGTCGGGAACGGAGTTAAGGTTGGCGTCGCAGTTGGAGTAGGTTTTTCAGTGGGCAGTACTGTTGGGGTAGGCTCTGGCGTATTCGTTGGTGTGGGTATTGTAGTTTTAGTCGGAGTCGGTTGAGGTGTGTTTGCTGGGGTAGGTTCCGCGGCATCCTTAGTAGCTTCGATCGCGGCCGCAACCGTGGCACCGACATCAGGTGTCGGTTCAGGTGTCGGTGTGGGTATTGAAGCGATGACCGCGGCTTGTATAGTGGCATCGATGTCGGGGGTTGGTGTGTTTGGTGGAGACTGTGTGCAAGCGAACGCAAATACGATAGCCAAAGCCAGAAGGGTGATGGTTATGGGTTTAGTCATAGATAGATCTCTTTGGTTTTCCGTCAGGGTCCATCCGCGGACCAGATCGTGAAGTCTTCGAAGCGGGTGGAGTAGCCGGCGATGCCGTCATTGGTGAAGTAGTTGGTTATGGCCGAGACTCGGCCTCGCGTCGTCAATCCGCTGAGATCGAGAGCGTCTATATAAGTGTTATTGATGAAAAGCCAACCTTCACCGCCGAGGATGATTATGCGGATGTGATTGTTGCGCGAACTCGCGGTTGAGATCTGGTAGGAATACTTCTCGGCCAAGTCTTGAGTTGTGTCACCGTCCCCTAACCGCAAATCGTGGTGCCACCTCTGGTCCTCTTGGATGACGATTACATGGAACTCGCCATTGCGACTATTACGGAATAGGAAACCGTTGCTCCAATCTCCTTGAAACCCTGCATACGGATTTGTGAATTCGGCTTCGATGATGCCGTCGTTAATTGAAGTCAAGGTTCGATGCTGATTGATGAAATCGCCTTCTCGCTCATGTTCGATCAAACCAGCACGCGGTCCATAAACCTTTGACAGACGACGGATAGTGAAGTCTTCGAATCGCGTTGACGTTCCGGCAAGTCCATCGTCTTGGAAATACGCACCGATAGCCGACACGCTTCCAATGCCTGTAAGGCCGCTCAAATCCAACGAAGCCACAAACGCACTGTTTATGAATAACCATCCTTCGGTCCCATTTGCAATGACGCGGATGTGATTGCTACAGCGCGCGGTTGTGTTGATGTGGCTGGAATATTCTGCAGCTAGGTTCAGATCGTCATTGCTCGCATCGGAGCGCAAATAGTGATACCATCTACCGTCGCTATTAAGAACAATTACATGACAGTTGCCGCCGGAGTTGCGACGGAAAATAAAACCATTGCTCCACGAGCCGACTTGCGGTGAGAATGGATTGAAGAAACGCGCCTCGAGAATTCCATCCAAAACTGAGGTTTGAGACTGATGTTGCGCAATGAAATCGGGATTGTATTCGATTGATCCACTCTCAGGTCCGAATACATACCCCGGCGTCTGCGTCGCCACCACACCTGGCGTTGCCACGGGAGTAGGCAACGATGATTGACCGGCTTTCAACGCAGTCAATCGACTTGACAGGACATCGAATTTGATCGCTAAACCGAATCCCTGTGCTACGTCTCCGCTGTAGCCCCCAGTATTCATCCCAACTACTTCGCCTTTCGTGTTGAGTAGGGGACCGCCACTGTTTCCGGGATTGATTGGGGAGTCGTGCTGGACGTATGCAACGCCGCTTATCGATCTGAACGCAGATATGATGCCTTGAGTCGTGATCATCTCTGTTCCAAGACCAAGACTCACCAAAGGGTACCCAAGTGCGACTACTTCTTCGCCTTCTCGGGTTTCGGTTGCGAATGGAAGCACGGTCAGAGTGCCTGCCACTGAGACTTTGAGCAAAGCGATATCGCGCGTTGCATCAGATGCGACGATGGTCGCAGTCCGTCGTGTGCCGTTGTCGAATACGACCGTCAGGCGGGGCTGTCCGCTGATGACGTGTTCGTTGGTGAGGATGTAGCCGTCAGCGTCGACTACGAAACCAGATCCTGAACCGGTAGTGCCTTCGATGCGGACTACGCCTGCTCGGGCTTGTTCGACGACATCGGCGAGGTTGAGCGTCGTGTCGGGTTGGGGCGTCGCGGTTGGAGTTGGAGTGTTGGTCGGTGCTGGTGTGTGTAGCACGATAGGCGTGAGGCTGATTATTGGGGTTGGAATCGCTGTTGGAGTCGGGGTTGGTGTATCGGTGGGTACGGGTGTTGCGGTGGGGAGTGGTGTCGGAGTATCGGTAGGGATCGGTGTGGGTGTTTCGGTTGGGGTAGGCGTATCGGTCGGCACCGGCGTCGCCGTGGGAACGGGTGTATATGTGGCTGTTGGCGTGTGAGTCGGAGTGGCGGTGAATGTGGGAGTAGACGTGTTGGTCGGGATAGGTGTCCGTGTGTCAGTTGGAGTAGGTGTTGGTGTATCGGTAGGTACTGGTGTCGGCGTCGGTATCGGAGTGGCCGCAGGTTGCGGAACCGGAGTCGGGCTTGGTGTGGTTGCCAGTACTTCCATCGTGCCCGCGATGCCGGCGTGGACGGTCGCTTGAAAGTCTGGTTCCGGAGTATGCGTCGCCGTCGGCAGCGCTTTTTCGACCGCGGCTTGGACGGTTGCGCCGATGTCAACAGTGGGTTCGGGCGGCGGCTGAGAGCATGCGACCAAGAAGAACGCGACAGCGATGAGAAAGGTTGTTCGCATGAATTCGAGTGTAGGTTCTTGCCGCAGAACAGTAGTTACAAGCGTTCCGGTACATCCTAATAGTTTCGCGTTATCGGAAAAGGCAAGGTGGCGAGATTTTCCGTGAATGGCGCTTGATTCCCGGTTGCCAAGCGCTTCTGGAGGGAGGATGCGTACGCTGGGATCCCGCCTCCGCGGGCATGACCGTTGTCTTGCCCCATCCCAACAACAAAGGAAATCGACGAGATGATCAGACGTCCAGCTCCATAAGCTCTTCGGAGAAAATGACTTGCCCGGAGTAGTGTTGGCGGATGTCGCCCAGGGCTTTTTCTAGCGGGCCGTGTTGGGTTATGTGGTGGCCCATGTGGATTAGGACGAGGGTTTTGACGTTGGCGCTTTGGGCCATGCGGGCGGCGGATATTGTGCCGGTCTGTCCGTAGTTGTGGCGGTTGTGCTCCTTGATGGCGTCGTCGTTGCCGCACATGCAGAGCATCATGTCGGCGTTTCGGGCTAGGTCGATTACGGAGTCGCAGGGTTC
>JAGWBO010000005.1 GCA_021295855.1 Pseudomonadales bacterium
CGATCAGCAAATCAGGCGTTGCGAAAGCGTCGGTGACCGCGAAAAACGTTGATGTCAGTGGTCGTGTTGAAGGCGACATCGTTGCGGATGAACTCGTAGTGATCCGCAAGGACAGCACCGTCGCCGGCAATGTCAACGCGCCTCGCGTCAGCTTGGAGGATGGCGCCCACTTCAAAGGCACCGTCGACATGCAGGCGTCAAATCGACAGACCGCAGCGGAGCCCCAACGTCGATCCGCGCAACCATCCTCGCCGGGGGCCTCGCCTCCGCGAACCGGTTCGCCATCGCCTCAACGCAATCCTGACGCTACGACAACTCCGAAAAAATAATCGTTTTACCGTGTTGGCAACTCTGACTTTGGAGTCGCTGCCATGAAAGTATCAAACGAACAAACGGACTTCATCGGCAGTACGCTGCTCCCTACGGTGCTTGCGCACACAGGTTCGCGGCGTGAGCTTCGCGTTCTCGACTTAGGCGTCGGGGTCGGTCAGACAATTGAAATCGTGTCGGCCGAACGACCATGCCAGTTCTTCTTTGCTGACGTTGGTCGCCATGTGCGATCGAGCTATGACGGCAGCAGTCCGGGTCTTTTGCCGTTTATTGTGCCGAACGATGTCAAATTCGATATCTGTTTCTTCTGGGACTATCTCAATCTGATGAACGACCAGGCAATGCAGCAGTTCGCGGCTGAGATTGATGGATACCTGAGCGAAGAAACGCTGGTTCACGGCTTTCTCGCGGCGGATCAACGGTTGCCGATGCCATATCGGCAATACAAGCTTGTCTCCAACAACACCGTCGAGCACGTCAACGGTGACCGGTTTATCGCGCGCTTTCCGAAGTCACGGCAAGATTTCGAGCGCGCATTTCCGCGGCTGAAGTGTGAGAACGTTGTGCTATTCCCAGGTAATCGACAGGAAATCCTAGCTTCAATGAAAGTCGAGAACTAGACGACCTGTTTCCGTAAGCGTTCTTTCTGTCGATTCCACTCTCGTTCTTGAATCGTCTTGCGTTTGTCGTACGCACGCTTACCCGTCGCGATTGCGATCTCGCACTTCACGTACTGTTGACTCCAATACATCGATGTAGCAACGCAGCTCTTACCTTTTACTTGCAACGCTACCGAGATTTCACGAAGTTCACGTCTATTGAGCAGTAACTTACGTGTTCTGTCTGGCTGCGGGACATGGTGCGTCGAAGCACTTGGAAGTGGGTTGATGCGTGCGCCAAGCAGATAGGCTTCGTTGTCACGAATGATCACGTACGTATCGACCAGCTGGACTTTGCCCGCTCGAATACTCTTTAGCTCCCAACCTTCCAGCACGAGACCTGCTTGGAAGGACTTTTCAAGGCTGAAGTTGAATCGAGCACGACGATTGCGAGCAATCGTGCGCGATCGTGTGTCTGATTTCGGCATGTGGTGGGTCTTTACAGCGCGTCAATGGTAAGAAATTAGCATGCCTGAAGCACTTAAACTAGTCACACTGTAGCGCCACACGTGGAGGATTGAAGGGTGAGCGAACAGGTCGCTGAACGATCGGATATGTGGTCGAACTCATTCATCTTCGTCCTTGCCGCTGCAGGATCTGCCGTAGGTCTCGGCAACATATGGAAGTTCCCGTACATCGCAGGCGAAAACGGCGGCGGTGCGTTTGTACTGGTTTACTTGATTTGTATCGCGGTGATCGGTATTCCGGTCATGGCTAGCGAGATCATGTTAGGCAAACTCGGACGAGCAAGCCCCATTCAAGCGCTTCTCAACTTGGCGCGAACCCATAAGCGATCCACCGGGTGGTCATGCGTCGGCTACATGGGCGTTCTCACCGGTTTTCTCATTCTGTCGTTCTACGCAGTTGTCGCAGGTTGGGTGTGCTACTACATTCTTCGTCTCTTTAGCGGCGAATTCTCGGGAGCAGACGCAAGTACAGTAGGCGAAGCATTTGGTGACTTTTTAGCCGATCCGCTGCAAGTGTTGCTGTGGTTCAGCGTTTTCATGGTAGTCACCATCTTTTTCGTCGCTCGGGGCGTCACACGTGGTCTTGAACTGTGTGTGCGCTACTCCATGCCAGCTGTGTTCGTGTTGTTGTTAATTCTTATCGGATACGGCATCCACGCCGGTGGCTTCGTGGAGAGCATGGCGTTCTTGTTCACACCGGACTTCAGTGCATTAACGCCACAAGCGATTTTGATCGCTTTAGGTCACGCGTTCTTTACGCTGTCGTTGGGCATGGGCGCGATCATGGCGTACGGTGCGTACGTGCCCGACGAAGTGTCGGTCGGCACCACGACGTTCACCATCGCAATATTGGATACGGTGCTCGCGCTGCTCGCAGGTGTCGCGATCTTTGCAATCGTGTTCGCGAACGGATTAGCGCCAGATGCGGGACCTGGCTTACTGTTCGAAACGGTTCCTGTCGCCTTCGGTAATTTGCCGGGCGGTGCGTTCTTTGGTGGATTGTTCTTCCTTTTGGTCGCATTAGCAGCGTTGACTTCCGCGATTTCCATTTCGGAGCCAGCAATCGCATACTTTTCTGAGCGCGGCAAGTTGTCACGTGCTCAAATCGCGGTGGTCATCGGTGGGGCATGTTGGGTTTTAGGCGTTGGGAGTGTGCTCTCCTTCAATGCATGGGCAGATGTCAAACTTCCGTTTTTTGACTGGACTTTCTTCGATTCGCTGGACAAGATCACGCAGCTGATCCTGCTGCCACTCGGGGGACTGCTCATCGCGGTGATCGTTGGTCACGTTTTGCCAAAGCATGTGGTATACGAACAACTCGGATTGGAGCAAACACAAATCCAGCAAGTTTGGACTTACATCGTTGGCTATGTGACGCCTACCGCAGTCTTCTGCGTATTCATCATAGAAGCGATACGCGAGATTCTCACTCATATGTGAGGTCGCATATGGCGTTTGGATTAAGTTGTGAACCGGTGGTGGGAAGCTGAGGATTCAGCACAGTATCCTTGTTCCGTTTAGCGTCGGCGAGATCTTCGATGTCGTCAATGACGTCGATCGGTATCAGGAATTCCTGCCTGGTTGTCAATCGTCGATCGTAGTGAACGAGACGCCGACGTCATATGACGCGCAACTCAGCGTAGCGGCATACGGCGTTCAAGAAACGATCTTGACTCGGAATACACCGATTTGCTGTCGGTCCCTCAAATTGGAATTGATCGAAGGTCCGTTTGCTCAACTTGGAGGTAACTGGACGTTCACCGATTACGGAGAGGGCAGTCGAGTCTCCTTGGATCTGACGTGTGAATTCGAGTCGAGACTCTTGAATCTGTTCTCTAACGCGCTCTTGAAACGAGGCATTGAGAAAACGGTTGAAGCCTTTGTCAGTGAAGTTCGGCGACGTCATGATTCATGTTGAGGTGGTATACGCGCGGCCTGAGCGACAGTGGTCCATTGAACTAGAGCTAGACGTCGGTACGACCGCTGAAGCGGCGGCGGAGACAGCCAAAAATTCCGAACCATTGCGCTGGATTGACGAATGGCATGTCGTCGCATATGCGGTCTGGGGAAGAGAAGTAGCGGGCACATACCAATTGAAGGATGGCGATCGATTGGAGTTGCTGCGACCTTTGCCCGTTGATCCTATGGAAGCAAGGCGGCGGAAGGCTTCGGATCGAAGAGGCTAATTTAAGGTAGTAGGTGTTCTTCTTGACGTGCCATCAGAATGACATGTGAAGAGCTACGTGATCACTCCCTCGTCCCGAAACCGATTGATGTCGTCGGATTGATAGCCGATTTCTGCAAGGATCTCTGTCGAATGCTCGCCAACATCCGGCGCGCGCTTTACAGGCGCACGTTTGCTAGCTTCCACATTCACCGGATGATTGATGATGTAGTCTGCTCCGATTGGTTCATCCGGTTCCCGCAAGATCGCGTTCGGAACTAGCTGTGGGTCGGACGGCAGGTCATCAATCGTGCCCAACATCGAGACCGGGACATTTGCAGCCTTGAACTCGCTTATCCAATCCGATGCGTTGCGCTGCGCGATGATCGGTCGGATCTCGTTTGCAAGAGCAGAGCCGGATTCAATACGCGAACGCGTAGTCTGAAAACGTGGGTCATCTAGCAAGTGCGTCGCACCGAGAATCTGAAAGTACGAGCGCATCTCTTCGTCGGTGCGCACCATGGTGAACTGTAGCCAGCGTTTGTCACGTGTCTGATAGAGCTCGCGCGTGAAGTACGCCGCTGTCAAGCGCGGGTAGTTAGAGAAATCGTTGCCGTGAGCGAACTTGGCAGCTGCGATATTTGACGCAGCCCACATGCCGTTCGCGATAAGGGACGTATGCACCATGCTGCCATGTCCGGTGCGTTCTCGCTGAAACAATGCGGTCACGATCGCCGCGTAGAGAGAGACGCCTGTTGGGTGGTCGCCCATACCTGGAATGCTTGGTGCGGGTTTTGCGTTCTCGGTACGCACGAGGTCCATAAGACCGCTGCGCGACCAGTAGGCAACAAGGTCGAAGCCTTCGCGATCCTTTTCCGGTCCGTGTTCGCCGTACGCGGTAAGTGATGCGTAGATCAGCCGTTCGTTCAGAGGCTTTAAGTCTTCATAGGTCAAACCTAACTTCCTGCGCATTGGTAACGGGTAGTTCGTTACGTAGACATCGCAGTCTGTGACTAAGCGACTAAGAATCTCGATGCCTTCTGGTGTCTTGAGGTTTAAGGCAAGCGAACGTTTATTTCGAGCGTCCTGCGCCCATCCGTAATCGATGTCGGCGTCGGGTGTACCAGGTCCTCTCGCAAGTCGACGAAACGGATCGCCCGTTGGCATTTCTACCTTGATGACGTCTGCACCGTAGTCAGCGAGCATAGTAGCTGAAACGGGTCCGGCGACCCATGATCCAGCGTCAATGACTTTTAACCCTTCAAATATCAACGGCCGCGAGTCGACCATGAGGGCTCCTTCGTGTATTCAAATCGGCGGATACGTTCGCTAAATTAAATACTTGGCAAGGTCGGTGCAGCGAAGGATGGTGTTTTGGAGCGTGTCGGGCGACACGTTTTGTCGATGCTAGATGCGATTAAGGCTTCTCAACACCTAGGAGCTGTCTTCTGACTCGCTGTCTACCAATTCATAGTTTCCGACTAGCCGCTCGAGCACACCGTCTTCGAAATAGAGGGTAATAAATCTCCTCTCCGGTTTTCGGCTCCGTGGCGCAAACGTGTGAATGTAGTCCCATCGATCCGAGTCGAATGAATTCTTGAGAATCGGTTGACCCATGATGAAGACCACTTGCTCGCGATTCATGCCCGGTTTGAGCTGCTCGAGCATGCGATCAGTTACAAGATTTCCCTGTTGTTGATCCACGCGATGCAATAAACCACTGGTGCATCCGACTAGTAACAACGCTACCGAGATACTGATTAACGCACGAATCAGAATCGTCACGATGTTTGAACCTGATTGAATTCTTGTGCTTCCTCTAACAACACCGACGCGTATTTGCGTGATTCAGCATTGACGCGATGTCCAGCGACCATTCGGGCGATTTCTTCAACCCGCTCGTCGGGGGTCAGTTTGCACGCGGCAACATCTTGCTCACGCGTCTTCAAAACTTGCAAGTGGGCATCGCCTAGAGCGGCGACTTGTGGCGCGTGGGTGACGCACACAACTTGGGTGTGAGCCGCCAAGCGCCTTAACATTCGACCGACCTCATCGGCGGTAGTTCCCCCAACACCAATGTCCGCTTCATCGAGGATTAAGCACGGCAGGTTGGAATTAGACGCGACAACGACCAGAATCGCCAAGCTGATGCGTGAGAGCTCGCCGCCAGAAGCGATCGCTTTCAGCGGTCCTGCGTCGTACCGCGAATTCGCCGAAACCGCGAAATCAACGTGTTCAAGACCATTTTCACCCCTTCCTTCGCCAAAGGTGACCTCGAATTTAGCTTGACGCATGCCGATCTCGCCTAATCTTGTCATGACGGCATTGGTGAATGGCTTTGCTGCGCGAGCACGGTGCTTTGATAACTGCTCGGCACGTTCAAGAAATGCCTCACGTGCGGACTCGACTTCCCCCTGTAACGTGTTGAGTTGATTCTCGCCTTCATTGACCGTCGCGAGTTCTTCGCGTAGTTCGATGGTCTTGGCGTATAAGTCTGAGGACGGGACACGATGCTTGCGTGCGAGGTCATGCACTCGGTCGAGACGTGCTGATACCTCTTCTAGCGAGTCTTCATCTGAGGTTAAGGCTTCTGCATATGCGCGCAACTGTCGAATGCTCTCGTCGAGACCTACTTCGACACCGTCGAGTAACTCACGTGCGGAGTCGAGTTCACGTGAAGAGTCGTCGACGCGGTCTAACTCACTTCGCGTACGACCGATACCTGTACTCAGGTTCTCTTCCAATGAATCGATCGCTTGTCCAACCGTGGCCAAAATGGTTTGGGTCTGATTCAGCCGTCTGTAGCGCGCAGAGAGTTCCTCGAATTCGTGCTCTTCAAGCTGAAATTCATCTAGCTCGTCAATTTGATATTGAAGGAGTTCTCGCCGTTCGAGCGCCGCTTCGATACGAGCGCTTTCTGACTTTAGTTGGTTCGAGCGCAATTTCCAGTCGTGGAAGCGCGACTTCACGATTTGCCGAAGTTTTGGCTGCGCCACAAAATCGTCAAACCAATCCAGTTGTGTGGTAGCACCGAGCAATTGCTGTTGTGCGAACTGGTCATGAATTGCCACCATTGAACTGCAAAGCTCGCGCAGGACGCCGAGGCTTACCGGTGAAGCATTCACCCACGCTCGGGATCGGCCGTCGGCTGATGCAACCCGTCTAACAACGCACCGATTAGGATCATCCGCGTCACTTAAGTTCTTTGACTCAAGCAGATTTCGGGAGTGTGGAGCGTTGCGCAAATCAAATTCCGCACAAACTTCGCATTCTTGAGCGTTGGGTCGAATTTGCGTTTTCGATGCGCGTTGACCCAACACTAACCCCAGCGCATCCAACAATATAGACTTACCAGCTCCGGACTCGCCCGTAATGACTGTAAGACCTTCCGCGAAATGCAATTCCAGATTAGCTACGAGCGCGAAATTGCGTACGGTCAGATATGCGAGCATTGACGCGCTTAAATTAGTTACAGAGTCGTTTTGAGGACGGAAACGGCGAGAGCAATGGAACGTAGCAGTCTCTCTCATTTTAGAGATTCAAATAGTGATACGCACTTGGACCTCAGTGAGAAAGCCGCACATCTATTTAAGGTATTGGTTGAAGAATATCTTGAGGATGGCGAACCCGTTTCTTCCAGCAAGATAGCGAAGAAGAGCCACTATTCCGTTAGTTCGGCGACCGTAAGAAACAACATGGCGCGACTGCAGGATCTTGGACTCGTGAGTTCCCCGCATACTTCGGCCGGTCGCATCCCAACCCAGCACGGGCTGCGATTCTTTGTGGACGGATTGATCGCATATGAGCCACTTGACCGCGGCGCAGAACGTCATGTGTGGGACGAGCTGTCTCGCGATCAATCAACTCAAGATTTACTCGAGTCAGCATCGCACCTGTTATCGGAAGTGACGCAGATGGCTGGACTCGTCACAGTTCCGCGTGAAGAGCAGCTGTCGCTACGTCAAGTTGAGTTTCTTCAACTAACAGGTCGGCAGGTCCTGGTCGTACTGGTTGTGAACGAGCGCGAGGTACAAAACCGCGTCATCGAGACGTCTCGCGCGTATTCTGATGTAGAGCTCAGACAAGCAGCGAACTACATCAATGAAGCATTCGCCGGTCGTTCGTTAGAGTCGATTAGGACGGGTGTGCTTGACAGTATGTCTCAGGACAAAGCTCAAATCAATGAGATGCTTCAACGTGCATTCGACATTGCATCAAAGACATTCGTTGAATCAGAACATGATTTCGTCGTTTCAGGCGAAAGTAATCTTGTGTCGTTCACCTCTTCGGCAGCGAAAATCAAAAAGCTACTTGAAGCGTTTGAGAGTAAATCCTCCATCGTGCATTTGTTGGATGCGTGTATTGACGGCGAAGGCGTGCGGTTATTCATCGGCCACGAATCAGGCTATGAACCGTTCGAGGACTACAGCTTGATCACAGCGCCGTACGAAGTGAATGGTAAAGTCGCGGGCGTGCTGGGAGTTATTGGTCCGACACGTATGTCTTATCAGAAAGTTGTGCCGCTGGTTGACGTGACCTCTCGCGTACTCGGTCACGTAATTGAACGTAGTTAATTTAGAAAATTCCGCGCTTTCAGCTTGAGATTTGATCCTTCGGCCCCATATGGGTGCTAATGGGGTCATATCAGCCATACAAGGAAGGCTAGCTTTCAATGTCGAAGCAAAAGAACGCGGATCCTGCAGACGTACCTCAGTCGGCAGAGTGCGAAAACGATACGGAAGCCGTTGACGGTGATTCGCAGTCCTCAACGTTGGCTGACAATGGCAAGACGACGACTTCTAGCGAAGCCGAGCCGACCGATGCGCCGGTCGAAGGAGGTCAGAGCGAAGACCTTGAGAAAGTGTCACTAGAGCCGACGGAAGTTGAGCAGTTAAAGACTGAAGTCGACGGATTGACCGAAAAGCTCATCAACCTCGAATCTCAATTGAACGAAGCGCAACGCGATGTTGCTTACGCGAAAGCCGAAACGCAGACCGTCATGCGACGGGGGCGCGAGGACGCAACGCGTGCCGTCAATCGCGCAAAACGTGATTTGCTCACGCGTCTGATGCTCGTGGCTGACACGTTTCACCGCACATCGAGCGAGCTTGAGAAGATCGAAAAAGATGAACGAACCGATGTGATTGTCACTGCCGTTCAAGTGGCTATCAAAGAGTTCGACAAGGTTCTTAGCGGCGAAGGACTTGAGCTGTCGAATCCTGTCGGCGAGGCTTTCGATCCACAGTTCCACGAAGCCCAAGCGACTGTGCCGAGCGAATCTGCAGAAGCGGGTACCATCCTGGACGTGCTTCGAGTTGGTTATCTCTTGGACGGTAGCGTGCTGCGTGCGCCTCAGGTCGTCGTCGCGGCAGAGGTTCAGAAGGAACGAGACGAGGCGTCTGACGACGTATAAGCCTGATTCAGATTTGGCTTGAAACCTCTCAATTAATCCCCATATCTTGATTAGGCGTTTCGCAAAGTCGATTCGCTAACTCAGACCTAAACCAGAAAACCCGAACAACAAAGGAAAACCCCATGGCAGGCAAGATGATTGGCATCGACCTCGGCACCACGAACTCGTGTGTTGCGGTGTTGCTAAACGATGAAACCAAGATCATTGAAAACTCTGAAGGGGATCGAACGACGCCTTCAATCATCGCGTACACCGATAGCGGCGAGATTCTCGTCGGTCAAAACGCCAAGCGTCAGGCGGTAACGAACCCAGACAACACGTTGTTTGCGATTAAGCGGCTTATCGGCCGACGTTTTGAGGACGATGTCGTTCAAAAAGACATCGACATGGTTCCCTACAAGATCGTCAAGGCGGCGAATGGGGATGCGTGGGTATCCGCGAAAGGTGATGAAATGGCACCGCCTCAGGTTTCTGCTGAAGTCCTCAAGAAGATGAAAAAAACTGCGGAGGACTACCTAGGCGAGCCCGTCACGGATGCGGTAGTGACCGTGCCGGCGTACTTCGATGATGCCCAGCGCCAAGCAACCAAAGACGCTGGCAAGATAGCCGGATTGGATGTCAAGCGCATCGTTAACGAACCGACTGCGGCAGCACTCGCATATGGCATGGACCATAAGCGCGGGGATTCAAAGATCGTTGTGTATGACTTGGGTGGCGGTACCTTCGATGTATCCATCATTGAGATTGCGGAAGTCGAAGGCGAACATCAATTCGAGGTGCTCTCGACTAATGGGGATACGTTTTTAGGCGGTGAGGATTTCGACCTTCGAATCATCGAATACTTTGCCGAGGAGTTTCAATCTCAAAACGGTATCGATCTTCATAATGATCCGATTGCTCTACAGCGCCTAAAGGAAGCAGCTGAGACCGCGAAAATCGAGCTATCGACGAGTCAAGAGACGGATATCAATCTGCCGTACATAACAGCAGACCAAACTGGACCAAAACACTTGGTCATGAAGCTAACACGATCCAAGCTCGAAGCATTAGTAGAAGGGCTTGTCGATCGTACGATGCAACCCTGCCGCAACGCATTGTCAGACGCAGGACTGGCGGTAAGCGATATCGATGAGGTCATCCTGGTGGGTGGTCAAACTCGAATGCCGCTAGTTCAGAAGAAAGTCCAGGAGATATTTGGCAGTGAACCGCGAAAGGATGTAAATCCGGACGAAGCGATTGCCATGGGCGCAGCGATTCAGGCTGGCGTTCTCTCAGGCGATGTGAAAGACGTACTCTTGTTGGATGTGACTCCGTTGTCGTTAGGGATCGAAACTCTCGGTGGTGTCATGTCGGTGTTGATCGACAAGAACACGACGATTCCGGCACGTAAGGAGCAAGTCTTCTCAACCGCCGAAGACAATCAGAGCGCGGTTACGATCCAAGTATTGCAAGGTGAACGCAAGGAAGCGCGATATAACAAATTGTTGGGTCGGTTTGACTTGCAGGACATTCCACCTGCACCTCGAGGGGTTCCTCAGATTGAAGTTCGATTCGACATTGATGCGAACGGTATCTTGAACGTCTCGGCGAAGGACCTTGCAACCAACAAGGAACAGTCGATCGTTATCACCGCGTCGAGTGGCTTGTCGCCTGAAGACATCGAGCAAATGGTGAAGGACGCTGAGACACATAGTGCCGACGACGAGAAGTTCCAGGAGCTGGTAAACCTGCGCAATCAAGCGGACGCAATGGCGCACTCAACACGAAAGTCGCTTGAAGAATTTGGTGACAAAGCATCGGAGACCGAGAAGGCTGATATTCAGAAAGCGATTGAGGAGCTCGAAGAAGCGACTAAGACGGACGACAAGGACGCGATCCAAGCGAAACTTGAGAATTTGACCACGGTTTCTGCTCCTGTTATTCAGCGTATGTATCAGGAGGCGTCAGCCAACCAGCAACAACCGGATGGCGAAGAAGCGAATCAGAGCACTGCGTCAGACGATACGTTGGATGCAGACTTCGAGGAGGTCAAGGACGACGATAAAAAGTGATACGCGTGTGTGAAACGCTGTTGCATAATTCCGTTTCGAAGGGTCGTCCTACGAACCATGGGCGGTCCTTCGCTCATATTGAGCGGATTCGACGCAACAGCCGCTCCCTAGACATGTTTCTCGTGGTCCACGAAACGTAAACACCATGCCTGACGACTACTACGAAGTACTCGGCGTACAACGCGGCGCGAGCGATGCCGACATAAAAAAGGCGTATCGTCGGCTAGCCATGAAGTACCACCCCGACAGGAATGACGGTACATCAACGGAAAACGAGGAAAACTTCAAGAAAGTCAATGAGGCTTATGCGGTGCTTTCCGACAAGGAGAAGCGCGGCGTGTATGACCAATACGGCAGAGAAGGTCTCAAAGGCCAGTTTGGTTCTAGTGCATTCTCATTTGATGGTCAGGGATTTGAAGATTTATTCGGAGGATTCGACGACCTGTTTAGCAGCGTGTTTGGTGGTCGTACGCGATCATCGAGACGCCATGGAGGCGAACCAGGTGAGAATCTTCAATATGACCTCGCGATAACCCTTGAACAAGCCGCGCGCGGCGATACCGTTGAAATTGATGTTAATGCACTTCGCCATTGTGATGACTGTCAGGGAACGGGTGCGAAGCCAGGCACTTCGCCTATAACTTGTCCCGTTTGCGAGGGTACTGGTCAACAGGCGATCAACCGTGGATTTTTACGCGTTGCATCGACTTGCGGACAATGTCGAGGCGAAGGCCAGATCATTGAACAACCGTGTCATGCCTGTAATGGACGTGGTCGACGACCTAAGCGGAAGTCTCTAGCGGTCACGGTACCGCCTGGCATCGATGACGGTATGCGACTCAAGTTGCGAGGTGAAGGCGCCGATGGTGTGAGAGGCGGGCCAATAGGCGATCTTTACATCCAGTTTACGATTAAGCCACATCCAATCTTTGAAAGAGACGGTCGAAACCTACACTGTCGTGTCCCAATCTCGTTCGCCAACGCAACGATCGGAACGAGTCTTGAGGTGCCATCGCTTGATGGTAAGTTACGTATCAAGGTTCCCGAAGGGACTCAGAGCGGTCGAGAATTCAGGCTCCGAGGCAAAGGTATGCCGGGCATCCGTTCGGATCAACGGCAGGGTGATCTGATCTGTCAAGTTTTTATCGAGACTCCGCGGTCATTGAATGCAAAGCAGAAGGAGCTGCTAGCTGCGTTTCAGGAGTCTTTGGACGAAGCGCCGGCAAAGCACAGTCCAACTCACGACAATTGGTTTGAGAAGCTGAAGAGTTACTTCAACAACAACGGCGACTCTGAGTGACAAGGGTTGGTATTGCTGGTGCCGCCGGTCAAATGGGGCGCACGATCACGCAGCTTGTATCTGCAAGTGATGATCTTGAACTAACCAGTGCATGCGATCACCCGAGCAGTGGATTGATTAACCATGACAGTGGAGAGGTTGCGGGAATTGGTGGACTCGGTGTGCCGATTCTTGAGGGAATTCCGACTACGGTGCGAGCTTGCGATGTCCTCGTGGACTTTAGTCATGCTGATTCGACCGTTGAAGCCGCCGAAGCGTGTAAAACCGAGACCAAAGGTCTGGTGATTGGTACAACCGGACTTTCCGATGACCAACTTGCCGCTGTGAAGTCAGCATCGGAGTCCGTGCCGATACTCATGTCACCAAATATGAGCATCGGTGTGAACATTACCTTCAAACTGGTCGAAATGGCAACAAAGGCGTTAGGCGATGACGTTGATATCGAGATTTTCGAAATCCATCATTCGCTGAAGAACGACTCGCCGTCAGGCACCGCAGTACGCCTAGGCGAGATTGTCGCGGATGCGCGGGCGGTAAGGCTTGATGACAAGGCGGTGCACGGCCGTGTCGGCTACACCGGAAGACGAGAGCGAGGCACAATTGGATTCCATTCTGCTCGAGGCGGGGATATAGTAGGCGAACATACGGTGGTATATGCGGGAACTGGTGAACGGGTCGAAATCACCCATCGCGCTCAAAGTCGCATGAATTTTGGTGCTGGCGCGATTCGCGCGGTGAGGTTTATCGCCTCAAAACTTGAGGCAGGCGAAACTGGCTTTTTTGACATGGATAGTGTCTTAGGACTAGAGGCTTGATTCGTTGATTTTGATGATAAAAGAGGGGTCTTCTCCTCTTTTTTTTAGCCTCTGTTCTTATCTCATCAGCGGCGGGGGACGATTTTGAGCGATCCAGCAATCCTCGCGTTAGCTGATGGCACGGTTTTCCATGGTGCGTCGATTGGCATAGCGGGGCATGCGGTTGGGGAGGTTGTGTTCAACACGTCGATAACGGGCTATCAAGAGATTCTTACGGATCCGTCGTATGCTCGTCAAATCGTCACGCTTACATATCCGCACATCGGTAACACCGGCACGAATCAGGCTGATTTCGAGTCGTCACGTGTTTGGTCGGAGGGTCTTGTAATTCGAGATCTGCCGCTTCGATCCACGAATCGAAGGGAAGAGGCATCCTTAACAGAGTTCCTGGCATCACAAGACGTCGTTGCGATCGCAGATATAGACACACGGAAGCTCACGAGGCACATTCGAGAATGTGGCGCGATGGGCGGGTGTATTAGCGCGGGGACTGGATTCACGGAGTCAGACACGATCAAACGTGCGAAGGAATTTCCGGGATTGACCGGAATGGATTTGGCAAAAGTCGTGACGCAACAAGACACGAACACGTGGAAAGAAGGCAGTTGGTATAGCGAAAACGGAATAGAGAGATTTCATGTTCCCGTAGGTATCAACTATCGGGTCGTGGCTTATGACTTCGGAGTCAAACGCAACATACTGCGGCTGTTGGTGGACAGGCACTGCGAAGTAATTGTTGTACCCGCTACGACGCCGGCGGATGAAGCACTATCGCATCAACCAGACGGGATCTTTTTGTCGAACGGTCCCGGTGATCCGGATCCTTGCGATTACGCGATCGAAGCCATTAAGCATTTTCTTGAGATCGGCATTCCGACATTTGGTATCTGCCTTGGGTGTCAGCTCTTGGCCTTGGCAAGTGGGGCGCAGACGGTCAAGATGCCCTACGGCCATCACGGCGCGAACCATCCAGTACTTGATATGGAATCGGAAACCGTAATCATCACGAGCCAGAATCATGGATTTGCAGTCGATCGTGAAACCCTACCTAACAACATTCGCGCGACGCACATCTCGCTCTTCGATCAGACCCTGCAAGGGATACACAGGACAGATGTACCGGCGTTTGGTTTTCAGGGTCATCCTGAGGCGAGTCCAGGACCACAGGATTGTCGATTCTTGTTCGATCACTTCGTAGATCTGATGAGGGATCACAGGCAGAACACCCATGCCTAAGAGAACCGACATCGAATCAGTTTTGATTTTGGGTGCAGGACCGATTGTGATCGGTCAGGCGTGCGAATTCGACTATTCGGGTGCCCAAGCATGTAAAGCTCTTCAAGAAGAGGGCTACAAGGTCATCTTGGTGAATTCCAATCCTGCGACGATCATGACGGATCCATCGATGGCGTCGCGTACGTATATCGAACCAGTCGAATGGCGTACTGTGGCTCAAATCATCGAGCGTGAACGTCCCGATACGTTACTACCTACGATGGGTGGGCAAACGGCGCTGAATTGTGCTCTGGATCTCGTACGCGAAGGGGTATTGGACAAGTATGGCGTCGAAATGATTGGCGCCAGCAAAGAAGCGATTGACAAAGCTGAAGACCGCGAGCTATTCGACAAGGCGATGGCGGATATTGGTCTTGAGACCGCGAGATCAGGCATCGCACACAATATTGAAGACGCGTTGCAAGTCCAGAAGCTCGTGGACTACCCATGCATCATCCGTCCGTCTTTTACGTTAGGTGGTTCTGGCGGAGGTATCGCTTACAACGAGGACGAGTTTATCGAGATCTGCACGCGTGGGCTTGATCTTTCGCCGACGGATGAACTCCTCATTGACGAATCTCTGCTCGGATGGAAGGAATTCGAGATGGAGGTGGTGCGTGATCGCAAGGACAACTGCATCATCATTTGCTCGATTGAAAACGTCGACGCGATGGGAGTGCACACGGGCGATTCCATCACGGTCGCACCTGCTCAGACGCTGACTGATAAGGAATTTCAGATCATGCGAAATGCGTCAATTGCAGTGTTGCGCGAAATTGGTGTCGAGACAGGGGGTTCAAACGTTCAGTTCGCGATAGATCCGAATAGTGAACGAATGATCGTGGTGGAAATGAATCCGCGCGTTTCGCGATCTTCCGCATTGGCGTCTAAAGCGACGGGATTCCCAATCGCGAAAGTAGCGGCGAAACTTGCAGTGGGTTATACGTTAGACGAGCTCGATAACGAAATCACCGGTGCCACGCCAGCTTCGTTTGAACCTTCGATTGACTACGTGGTCACCAAACTGCCTCGCTTTGCTTTCGAGAAATTTGAGCAGGCTGATGATCGACTGACTACTCAGATGAAGTCGGTCGGTGAAGCGATGTCTTTCGGACGAACGTTTAAGGAGTCGCTTCACAAAGCACTGCGAAGCACAGAAACCAGCCTTACAGGTTTTAATTCCATCATCCGCGTTGAGACCGCGGATGACGAACGGACGTTGATCGCAAATCTACGACAGCCAGGGGCAGATCGACTGCAGTATATCGGCGATGCGATTCGTCATGGTATCGGTGTCGACCAACTCTACGACATGACGGCGATCGATCCTTGGTTCTTGGCGCAGATCGAGGATCTGATTCAGACCGAAGAGGACATCAAATCCAGTTCGTTACGGACGTTCGATAAAGCCTACTGGCGCCGACTTAAACGTGATGGGTTCAGTGACGCTCGAGTTGCAGAACTCCTCGGTGAGGACGAAACCAGCATTCGTGAACATCGACTCGCGGCTGGTGTTAAACCAGTCTATAAACGGGTCGACACCTGTGCAGCTGAGTTTTCAGCGGCAACAGCGTACCTTTATTCAACGTATGAAGACGAGTGTGAGGCGGACCCCAGCGGTCGCAAGAAGATCATGGTGCTGGGCGGTGGACCTAATCGCATCGGACAAGGTATTGAGTTCGACTATTGCTGCGTACATGCGGTATTGGCGATGCGTGAGGATGGCTACGAAACCATCATGGTGAACTGTAATCCGGAGACCGTTTCCACGGATTACGACACTTCGGATCGACTCTATTTCGAGCCGGTTACATTAGAAGACGTACTAGCGATTGTTGATGTGGAGCAGCCAGATGGGGTAATCGTGCAGTTTGGTGGTCAAACGCCATTGAAACTCGTCGATCAGCTCTCGGAGTTAGGTGTGAAGATCATCGGTACCGATTCGAAAGCGATCACGCGGGCTGAAGATCGCGAACTGTTCAAGCAACTCATCGAACGTATCAACCTCAAACAACCTAATAACTCGACCGTCGGTTCGATCGAGGAAGGTCTCAAGGCCGCGGATGAAATAGGTTATCCGATTGTTGTGCGACCGAGTTTCGTACTAGGTGGTCGCGCTATGGAGATCGTATACAACGACCGCGAGTTGAGTAAGTATCTTGAGAATGCGTTGCCAGAATCGAATGCGTCACCGGTATTGCTAGACCGTTTCTTAGACCAAGCGGTGGAGGTAGACGTAGAGGTCGTCTCAGATGGCGAGGAAGTCGTCGTGAGTGCGATCATGCAACACATAGAACAAGCAGGTGTTCACTCTGGCGATTCTGCGTGTTCGTTGCCACCGCATGACCTTAGTGAGGAAATTCAAGAACAGATTCGCCAGCAAGCCATCGCGCTTGCGGAAGAGCTGCATGTCGTTGGATTGATGAACGTACAAATGGCGATTCAAAACCAAGACATATTCGTACTTGAGGTTAATCCACGTGCGTCACGAACCGTGCCATTCGTCTCGAAGTGCATCGGCACATCTCTAGCGAAAGTGGCGGCGCGGTGCATGGCGGGTCAATCGCTGCGTGCCCAAGGCTTTACTAACGGCTTCGAATCTAAGCATATCTGTGTCAAGGAATCGGTGTTCCCATTTATCAAGTTTCCAGGCGTGGACCCGATCCTGGGTCCGGAAATGAAGTCAACGGGCGAAGTGATGGGGGTCGGTGAGACATTTTCAGAAGCGTTCTATAAAGCATCACTCGCAGCGGGTGTGGAACTGCCGCGTTCTGGCCTCGTGTTTCTAAGTGTGAAGTCGTCGGATCGGCCATTTGTAGCCGCGATTGGACGAGAATTAATCGATCTAGGTTTCGATATCGTTGCGACGCGTGGCACAGCTGCTGAATTAGCAAACGCCGGTATTAAGACTGAGCTAGTCAACAAGGTAACTGAGGGTCGACCGGACGTATCGGATTTAATCCAGAATCGAGACGTCAAGCTGATCATCAATTCCACGGAAGGGCGCCAGTCGATCGCGGACTCAGCCGTGATTAGACGTCTTGCCTTGCGAAACAAAATCGCATATACCACCACACTGTCCGGTGGGATGGCAATTTGCGCTGCTATCCGTGATGGCAAATCTGAAAAGGTACGCCCGTTGCAGGAACTTCATGAAGGATCCACAGTGTGAAGATACCCATGACCATCAATGGTCAAACGAAATTACGAAAAGATCTCGAAGATCTTGAGTTGTCTTTAAGTGAAATTGCTGCTGCGATCGGTGAGGCGATAAAACATGGTGACTTGAGTGAGAATGCTGATTACCACGCCAATAAAAACAAACAGGGGATGGTGCTGGCGAAGATAGCGCAGATAAAGTCGCGTTTAGCGAGCGCTCAAGTGATTGACGTGACAAAACTCCCTAAAAGCAATCGAGTTGTCTTTGGTACAACCGTTACTTTGATGAATCTCGGTACAGAGGAACGGGATGTATACCAGATTGTCGGTGAAGATGAGGCGGATGTCGCGTCTCAGAAATTGTCGGTCACTACTCCTGTGGCTCGAGCAATGATTTCGCGTGAACAAGGCGAAGTGATAGAAATTGACGGTACAGATCAAATCATTCGCTACAAGATCGAAAAAGTCGAATATATCTAATGCGAATTGATACTTTATATACTAATTGCCGATTGTGCATTTTTAATATAAAAATCAAATTTATATATGTAATGACGCAAGCTAGTTCAGACGCACTTGCACCCTAATTTGGTGCCTTCGAATATTAATGAACGAAACTAATTTGGCATTACGGTGTCGAAGTATTTCCAACGGCGCTAGGCTCGCCACGAAAACGCACGTAAGGTGTGAGAATATCAGTGTGGAAGCGACGATTCAGTGCCTTCATTATGCTATGATTAAAGGTTATATGCGACTAATTCTGCGGTGCGTTCAATGAGCAGCATGACTAAAAACTTGCTTTTGTGGGTGGTCATCGGTCTCGTTGCGCTGACTTTATTCACAAACTTTACAAGTTCTTCGGACCCGGACGAAATTTCCTATACCTCGTTTGTCGAGGAGGTCGAAAACGGTAAGGTAAATACCGTCGTAGAAGAGAACAAGGTGCTTTATGGCACCCGTAAAGATGGTTCGATGTTCAAGGTCGTGAAAACCGGAATTCCGGACAACCAGATTCTTGATGACTTGCTGAATAACGGCGTCGAATTCAGAACCGTCGAAGATAGCGGCAACTCGTTCTGGATGAATCTACTCCTGGCTATGTTGCCGGTGTTGTTTATCGTTGGATTATTTGCCCTCATGCTCAGGAATATGCAAGGACTAGGTGGGCGTGGCGGGCCGTTGCAGTTTGCGAAGAACAAGGCGCGAAAACTCACGGAAGAAGAGGTAGACACGACATTTGCGGACGTCGCCGGTGTCGACGAAGCGAAGGAAGAGGTTCAGGAGCTCGTTGAGTTTCTTCGAGACGGTTCCAAATTCCAAAAACTAGGTGCGCGAATCCCTCGCGGTACACTCATGGTAGGCGCGCCAGGAACGGGTAAGACGCTGCTTGCGAAAGCGATTGCGGGAGAAGCGAGGGTAGCGTTTTTCAGTATCTCAGGTTCTGACTTTGTCGAGATGTTCGTCGGCGTAGGCGCCTCGCGGGTACGTGACATGTTCGTAGAAGCAAAAACCAACGCACCGTGCATCGTATTCATTGACGAAATCGATGCAGTTGGTCGCCATCGTGGTGCTGGCTTGGGGAACGGTCATGACGAACGCGAGCAGACGCTTAACCAATTACTCGTAGAGATGGACGGCTTTCAGCCGAACGACGGTGTAATCGTCATCGCAGCAACAAACCGGCCGGACGTTCTGGATCCTGCGTTAACGCGCCCTGGACGCTTCGACCGTCAGGTTGTTGTACCGCTGCCTGATATTCGCGGTCGTGAACAGATACTCAAAGTTCATATGCGGCGTGTCATAGTTGGCGACGACGTGAGACCAGATCTGATTGCCCGTGGGACACCAGGATTTTCTGGTGCGGATCTTGAGAACATTGTCAACGAGGCGGCGCTGTTTGCTGCTCGTGGCGGTCGCGCTGAAGTATCAATGGCGGAGTTTGAACAGGCTAAAGACAAAATCATGATGGGCGCTGAGCGGCGCTCTATGGTGATGTCCGAGAAAGAAAAGCGAAATACCGCATACCACGAAGCCGGACACGCGATCGTAGGCTATTCACTACCTGATCACGATACGCTCTACAAAATTACGGTAGTCCCTCGTGGCCGGGCTCTTGGCGTAACGACCTTTCTCCCCGAGGAAGATCGGTATAGCTTGAGTCGTTCTGCAGTTGACGCACAAATTTGCTCGCTCTTCGGCGGACGTATCGCGGAAGAGTTGATTAATGGCGCAGACGCCGTGACCACCGGCGCATCGAACGATATCGAACGTGCGACTCAGTTAGCTCGCAACATGGTCACCAAGTGGGGGTTTTCTGACCGCATGGGTCCGCTGCAGTACGCTGAAAACGAGGGCGAAGTGTTCCTCGGCATGTCGGCTGGTACCCCGTCGGCGACGATGTCAAATGACACCGCACGGGAGATTGACGAGGAAATTCGTCAGATTATTGACCGTAATTACGCTCGAGCGAAGGAGATTATTGAGTCCAACATGGACAAGCTCCACGCGATGGCGAAATGGCTTGTCGAATATGAAACGCTGAGTCCAGAGCAAGTCGAAGACATCATGGCTGGTAATGAGCCGAGACCGCCTGAGGTCCCGCCTGAACCAGAACCTGATCCGACCGCAGGTCCGGAACCTGAGACTGATCCTAATATCCGGGGCGGATCACCCGAAGCGCCGCCATTTGGTCCGCCTGCGACTGATCCGTAAGTAAAAGCGGCACTGGCGGGTCGTCCCGTGACTACGGGAGGTGGTCTGTTTGGCACGGACGGCATTCGCGGTCGAGTTGGTGTCGAGCCGGTCACGCCTGCGTTTGCATACCAATTGGGTCGTGTTCTAGCTGCACATACCTACGGTTCAAACGCGTTAATATGCATTGGCCGGGACACCCGAGAATCGTCTCTGACGCTTGAAGCCTACTTGACGCAAGGTATCCGCGATGGAGGAGTCCAGGTAGAGTCGCTCGGAGTGCTTTCCACGCCTGGTATCTCGTTTTGCACCAAACATGGTGCGTCCAGTTATGGGATAGCGATCACTGCGTCTCACAATCCGTTTGAGTACAACGGATTCAAACTGTTTTCCTCGGCGGGCACAAAACTAGACCAGGAGACCGAGCGACTGCTGGAACACGAACTGAGACAACTCGACCTGCAAACATCGGCTGCACGAGTCGAGACCGTCGAGGTGAGTTCTACATTGCGTTCTCGCTATCTCGATATGGTGCGCGACCGCGCAGCGCAAATTGGATCCACCGGACTGACTGGCGTCGTCGATTGTGCGAACGGTGCGACATCCGAAATTGCTGAGTCTGTATTCGGTCACGTCTTTAAGAACCTTCATGTGATTGGTAATTCGCCAAACGGTACGAACATCAATAAGGATGTCGGTGCGACATCGGTGGCTACCCTGCAACGAAAGGTGCGAGAATCGAGCGCAAATATAGGGATTACCTTTGACGGCGACGGTGATCGCGTGTTGTTCGTTGATGATCAAGGCGACTTGGTCGACGGCGACAAGATTCTCTATCTACTTGCCAAGCGTCACCTAACTTCAGACAGGGCTAGAGGCGGCGTAGTAGGCACGATCATGAGTAATCATGGGCTTAAGCTAGCCCTTGATGAGCTTGATGTCCCATTCGTTCGAACCAATGTCGGCGATAAGTACGTCTATGAAGAGTTGATGTCCCGGCGGTGGCGACTAGGCGGCGAGCCGTCGGGTCATTTGATTTGGCGTGACGTCACCGATACTGGCGATGGCATCCTAATCGGGCTAAGCGTTTTGGAGGCGACACAGAATGCAGGGCGCACCTTACGCCACCTTGTCGCTCCAGTGCCGATGTTGCCACAAGCTCAACGCAATGTACCGTCTTCGAGCCCAGCGGCGCTGCTTGAAACGGTGGCTGTCAGAGATCTTGTCTCGGAGTTTACAGCAAGGATTGAACCAGGTGGACGCCTGCTCGTTCGAGCATCCGGTACAGAACCATTACTAAGAGTGATGGTGGAACATCAGAAAGCCGAGACAGCGGTCAGATTTGCCGATGAGCTCGCGAACGCTATAGGTGTTGCGTCTTGACGCCGCACTCTATATTTAGCGTGAGAATTGCTGGCTAAAATTCTCCTCGAGTCGCAGTGAGCATATGGGTCGAGGGATGCGCAAACCCGTCGTTGCGGCCAATTGGAAGATGAATGGATCCCTCGGGCTGTGCGAGCACTTCGTTGCCAATCTGGCGCGACCAGACTATGCGGATGTATGGATATTCCCTACTGCGCTGCATTTGGGCGCGTTGGCAGAATCTTTTCGGGATAGTGACATCTCGGTCGGTGTGCAGAACGTTTGGTGTGAAGTGGAAGGTGCATTCACGGGTGAAATATCCGCATCGATGGTTGCTGCCGCAGGTGGTCAGCTAGCGCTAGTTGGTCATTCGGAACGACGTTCCTTGTTTGGAGACTCGGATGCTGTCGTGGCAAGAAAATTCAAGAAAATCACAGAGGCTGGGTTGATTCCGGTATTGTGCGTCGGTGAGACGTTGGAAGAGAGAGAGTCAGGCTTGGCTTTTGAAGCAGTGCAACGGCAGTTGAACGCCGTCGAAGAAGCTTGGGATAACCCTGCTTACTCACACGTAGCCATTGCATATGAACCCGTATGGGCAATCGGCACCGGCGAAGCGGCGACCCCCGACATTGCGCAAGCAATGCAAGCGTTAATTCGCAACCATGTTGATCAAAATAGCAGTGGCGACAGTCAAGCGGTACGCATCCTCTATGGAGGAAGTGTCAAGGGGGTAGGTGCTGCGGAATTGATCGCGCAAGAGGATATCGACGGATTTCTTGTGGGTGGCGCTTCACTAGACGTCAATGAATTCAATCAGATTTGCGAGGCTGTGAAGAGTTAGCTATGGGTACATTCGAAACAGTGCTTCTCATATTGCTCGTGGTTGATGCACTCGCATTGATCGGCTTGGTGCTGATTCAACAAAGCAAGGGCGCGGATGTTGGGGCGGCATTCGGTAGCGGCAGCGCGGGCACGATGTTCGGATCATCGGGCGGGACGTCTTTCTTAGTAAAAGTTACGACCATTCTTGCGATTTTGTTCTTCGTGATCGCCTTCGCGCTTGCATATACAGCGAAGGAACGTGCGGATCGACTGAGTGGGTTTGAGTTTACCGAAGAGACTTCTGTCACGGAAGTCGAACAAAACATCCCAGATGTTGGGGTTGATTCCACAGTTGATGAAACGACAGTATTGGAAGGTGATGAACTTCCTATACTTACGGCCCCCGAGCCGAGCGTCGATGTAACGACCGCTGATGAGGGATCGGCCGATCTGGTTGAGGAAGACGCGCCTCAACAGTAGAAGGGAATGCTTGCCGAAGTGGTGGAACTGGTAGACACGCTGTCTTGAGGGGGCAGTGGGCTATGCCCGTGGAGGTTCAAATCCTCTCTTCGGCACCAAATTTATATTTGATATCAAATAATTAGGAAATCGAGTCGCGGCGTTCTCAGCACGCTTGAACGGATGAAGCGTATCGAGAGGACGAAAATATAATTTGATTGAATGCGGGGTGGAGCAGTCTGGTAGCTTGTTGGGCTCATAACCCAGAGGTCGTAGGTTCAAATCCTACCCCCGCAACCATTTAGACTGGCATTCCTGAGAAGGGAGTGTCAGTTTTTTCATTTAGAGGACCGTGAAGAAACTACCCGAAGGCGTATCTCTTTATGGTAGGTCGCCTGAATTCACTGAGAATTCGATTCCGGAGAATCTACTTTCTGCGCATCGTACGAAAGCTAGAACTTGGGGTAGGATCGTTGTTCTCGACGGTAGATTACGCTACCGTGTTCTTAAATCTTACGAATCAGAAGTTGAACTCACTGCCGACCAACCCGGGATTGTCGAACCGACCGTCTTACATGCAGTTGAACCGATCGGTGACGTAAAGTTTTACGTTGAGTTCTATCGTTAATGGTTGGTGCACCGAAATGTCTGCGCGATTGCGACAAACGCGGCACCGACGGACGCTCTCGTAAGTTCTAGTTAGTTTCCTAGATAAAACGCTGTCGTTCGCTCGGCTGCAGCTTTCGCTGCAGTTGCATCGATTCCTGCTGCAATCGATGCGTTTGCCCACCCTTGGCTACTACCTGTTATGAAACGTTTGCCTTGTTCCGATACGGCGAAGGCTTCCTCATCGAGACGGTCTTCGTTGGGGTGAACGAGGTATAGATATAGACCGAGATAGCTCATTTCCCAACCTACACCTGTTGCACCCGCACCAAACTGATCCCAATGCGGCGAAAGAAGGGCGGTGTGGTCAAGTTCTAGCAAGACAGAATCGGCTGATGTCGCGGTTATTCGGAGATCTACCCAGCTAACGTCACCAGCAAATTCCCAGGTGAGTGAGACATGGGTTGGGGGTGTGCATGCCGTGATGGACCCGCTTGCATTACCCTCTAGTGCGTATGAACCACCGAGTTTTAGGTCCCCAGTGATCGGCAAAAACCACTGTGGAATGCGCTCGCGATTAGTCAACGCATCCCACGTGTTTTGCATGCTGGTGTTGAATGAACGTGCAACCTTGACTGTTGAAACTGCCTCTTCGTCCCGTTCTGTTAGCTCAACCTGGCGATCGATAGCAGCCAAATGGGAATCTACATTGATGTCCAGGCTATTGATCCTCCTTGCGAGCTGAATTCAGCGGTTCTGTAAACGTCTGACCTGATTGGAAATTGGTTCACGGAATTAATGTACCCTGGATCTATGCCAAACGCCTCCGCGTGAAGCATGGTATGCGGTTTTCTTCACAAGTTTGTGCGGCATTTAGGAATTGTTAGAACGCACTACACGTGCTAATTGATTGGCAAACGCAGATTGGAGTCCGGACATTGAGAATACTGACCTTCTTTGAGGCATGAATTCTTCAACGTCCAGTTCCTCTAGTGCTGCATTCATGCGTCTGATGCCAGTTTGGACAAGCTCAAACGCTCTTTCGTTGTCTAGAGAAAGTTCACCTGCCGCGATTACGGGTACCGTCATGGCAGCTACGAAACTCTGACGATAGGTGCGCCAACATTCACTTGAATCCCATATCGCGCCTCCGTCTCGACAGGTAATTTCGTGGTATTCGGTTATGGCGTCGCGTTCAATCGCTCGTCGTATGCTCGAGTCGAGACTCCCAGCCATGAAATACGCGACGTCAGCCATGCCGATGCCAATGCCGTTCGTCTGCCAGTCGATAACTACCAATTCTCGGTCGCCTGGTGGACCAAAAAACATATTGTCAAGGCGATAGTCGCCGTGGGTAAGTGTTCTCGGACGTTGCGCGAGTTCATGGTATTGGCCAGCGAGATTGTTTCCGAAAGCTCGGATCAGTTCCTTAGCGCCCGGCGAGAGATCTTGATCGAAGACATCCAGTACTTTGGCGACACTGTTGTGAAAACCAACGTGGATTTTCATCATGAAACTCGGAGCAATTAAGGAGTAATAGCCATTCAGAGGAGTTTCTTGATGCTTATTCCAAAACCGTGCGTGTAATCTGGCAGCGTGTCGAATCGCTAGTCTGCCCTGTTCTTCGGTACCTCCGGTCAATTGACTAGCGGAGGTCATTGATTCGAGATCTTCTAGTACGAGCACAAAATCGTGGTTCTTTGGATCGAAGTCGCTGTAGTACACCGTTGGGACCGCCATGGGTGTTAGTGAAGAGATTTCGCGATAGAAAGCGACTTCTTTTTGGTAGAGCAGAAAAGTTTTCGCGACTTTCAAACTTTTGGGGTCGTCGGATCGTATCTTCACGATCACGCTTCGCGGTCCAGAACTCGATTCGGTGGCGTACGTCAATGAACATCGGTAGAGGCATCCCACCAAACCCACTCCCGTTCCTATCGTCTCGACTTCAACTTGACTTATCTGATTGACAGATTGGCCTTGCGTCTTATCAAGCGCAGCTTCGAGCCAGGATCGCGTAAGGTCACCCTTGCTGGTCGGGATCGGAATCACATTCATCTCGCAGAGAACATCTTTACAAGAGCCTGGACCATGCCGTACTTCGGTGGGTCTGGCATCGACACTTGTGAGTCGAATTTAGTACCGAGTCGACATCCCGCAGATATAGCGGCACGCGGACAAAGCGACGCGTCGCCAAATCCGATACAGTCATGTGGAATAGGCTCGTTTTGGGCACGCATTGGCTATTTAAAGTCCACCGATTTCTAAAGCACCGAATCAAACAACTCTAGCTCCGGGTGTCCTAGATACGTGCCTTTCGGCGCGCTCCTTTGTCCATGCGCTTTCCGAAAGTTCTCCGATTGCGTCCACGATTCAAATGCATCCCGCGACTCCCACACACTGTGGGACGCGTAGAGTGTATGGTCGCTGTTTTGTGGTCCGCGAAGTAGGTTGAACTTTACGAAACCAGGCACTTCGGACAGAAACGATTCCCGAGTCCGCCAGACCTCTTCAAAGCCTTCCTCTGCGCCAAGTGCGATCTTGAAACGGTTCATTGCGATGAACATGCGATTCTCTCCTTGTCGAGAAATGCACTACATTCGAATGGGTGTTACGGATGCGCTCGCAACTACGTATCCATCGGAAGTTCGAATCTAGTTGGGAAGCGAGCCCAAGAGTACCACGGGTGCATCAAGATGTTCAAAGGTGGCCTGATCCATAGCGAATTCTGGGCGAGATTAGTGGCAGCTAACTCATTCATTTGGCGAGATTTAACTATAATTTTGCGTCTGAGATTCGGTACTGAGTGCTTCCTGTCCGCTCGACGGAAGCCTAGCGCTCGATCTGGAATCCGAAAGTCGCGATTTGTCGCGACGGCCGTCTCGCCATTTTCTTCGGCGCGGTGGCTTGCGGATCGTTTTAGTCACGTCCCGCATCGGCAAGGTCGGGAGGTGAGGTCGTTACGATCCTATTCCCGTACTTTTGACAGATAGACCGCTCGGATTGGTCTATGGGCATGGTACGCCGTCTCGGCAGCTAGGGGGAGAGCGTTGGCAGAACCAAGAACGGCGTTCCTAGAGAAACTCGTAGAGCCGACAGTAAATCATCTTGGCTTTGAACTTTGGGGAGTTGAACAGACAGGAACAGGACGCCAGAAGCGCGTGTGCATCTACATTGATGCGCCTAACGGTATTTCGGTGGCGGATTGTGAAACAGTTAGTCAACAGTTGGGGACTCTCTTAGCAGTCGAGGACGGCATTGCTGGAACCTACGCCCTTGAAGTGTCGTCACCTGGCATGGATCGCTTGCTGTTTAAGCACGACCAGTTTCAACGAAGCGTTGGCGAGTGTGTCGATGTTCGATTGCATTTGCCGATTGATGGTACTAGGCACATTCAGGGTACTTTGCAGGCTTGCGAAGGCGAGTCGATTTCACTTGTGGTCGATGACGACTTGAAGGTGATTCCGTTCACCCTAGTGCGGCGTGCGCGATTGGTGCCTGTATTCGAATAACCAGCAAGAGTCACATGGGATTCAAAGAAGTAAAAAGCGCGGTCGAGTCGATCGCGAACGAAAAAGGCATTCAAGAAAACGTCGTATTCGATGCAATCGAATCGGCATTGTCGGTTGCAACGAAACGACGACACGGCACAGATAAAGAGTTCCGTGTCGCGATCGATTGGGAAAACGATGAGCAATCAACGTTTCGAATTTGGCATGTCGTAGATCCGGATGACATGCCGTTTTACCAGGTAGAAGACCAGGTGAACGGCGAGGACGTGGAAGAACGCATCGCTTTCAATCCTGAAGTCCATCTGACCATAGAAGAAGCGAAAGATCGAAGCCCAACACTAGAAATCGGGCAGACGTGGGAAGAACCTCACGAAAACGTCAATATGGGACGCATCGTCGCTCAGATCTCTAAGCAAGTGATCAATCAAGAGGTCCGGCGAGCCGAACGAGAACGCATCGTTGCCGAGTATCGGCCACGGATCGGTGAATTGGTCACGGGTAAAGTGTCCCGATTTCTTATCAACAATAAAACCAAGGAAACAAGATCGGTCATTCTTGAGCTTCCTCAACTAGCGGAAGGTCGATTAGATCGCGAAAACCTGATTCCCATCGGCGATGGAAAACGCGAGATTCTCCACAAAGAAGATCAGGTTAAGGCATATCTAGTCGACGTAACTGCCGAAGATCGAGGTCAGAACCTCATGCTGTCTCGAACCGACGATGGGATGCTTATCGAGTTATTCAAGCGTGAGATTCCGGAAGTTCACGAAGACGTGATCAAGATCAGAGGCGTCGCCCGTTCGCCAGGTCGTCGCGCTAAAGTCGCAGTAAGCACGAATGATCAGCGCATTGATGCGGTTGGGTCGTGCGTCGGGATTAAAGGATCCCGGATTCAGAGCATCTCAAGCGAGATCTGCGGCGAAAAGATTGACGTGTTCCTGTGGTCAGAAGATCCCGCTGAATTAGTACTCAACGCGATGGCGCCGGCTCAAATACAACGCATTGAGATTGATGAAGAAACGCATTCAATGGATTTGGTTGTAGAAGAGCACCAGAGCGGATCGGCCATCGGCGAGCACGGGATGAACGTTCGTCTTGCGTCCGAGCTGACCGGCTGGACACTGAAGGTGATCAGTCGAGAAAAGTACGAAGAGAAGGTCGCACGTCAGGAGAACTACACCGTTCATCGTTTCGTGAACGCGCTTGAGATTGAGAACAAGACAGCGAAGGATCTCTTCGATGCCGGGTACGTGAATCTGGAGCAAGTTAGCGAAGCAACGGCCGAGGATTTGACGGTAGCTTCGAAGACATTAGAAGCTGACTCGGCGCAGGAAATCATCGATCGCGCGGGTGACATTTTGCTTGACGAGGTGCTCACCGGCGAGACGAAAGAAGGTACAGCAGTACCGGCGGATGATCTTCGTTACATGGCGGGCATGGACGATGTACTGGCAAGCCAACTGGCGGCTAACGGCATCATCACGATGGACGATCTAGCTGAATTATCGATTGACGAACTACTCGATATTGACGAATCGATCGACGAAAAGCGGGCAGCTGACCTTATCGTCACCGCGCGTAAACCATGGTTCGAAGACGAAGAAGTAAGCAACGCTTGATAGCGAATTACCAAAGGGGTACTGCCTAGATGCCGACTCGCACCGTTGCCCAAGTTGCAACGAGTTTTAAGAAAACACCTGAAGAGGTCGTCGAGCTGGCGACAACATTAGGTTTCGATTGTGCGGATGCAGACTCGGAACTTGAGTTGGATGCCATCAAGGCACTTGGGGCGCACTTTCGGGGAGGCAAGAGTGCCCCGACGGTGCGTACGAGCGCGGCGCCCGCACGACCGACCCCAGAGCAGCAGATTCAGCGCAAGCAAAACGCTAGTTCTCGGGTCAATCGCGGACAGCTTTACTCGGGAGGTCGGACAAGCGGAACGGCAACGGTTGTTGTAAAGACTGGCGCAGCACGTACTTCGCCGCCACCTCGGGCTGAAACGAAGACGTATACGGCGAAGACGCCGCCGACCGCGCGAGGTAAAGACGCTACAAGCGAACTCAAACGCCAAGCAGCACAAATTCGTGAAGAGCAAGCGCGCCGTCGCGAAGCGGAACAGCGTGACCAGGAAGAGAAAGAACGTCGTATACAAGCTCGGCAGGCAGAAGAACAGCGCAAACGCGAAAGCGAGGAAGCGTTGCGTCTCGATGCCGCACGCGTCCAACAGAAAGCTACGGAAGCCACGAAGGCTGCGAGACCTGAACCTCAACGCGCAACACCTGATAAGGCACCTAGATTCACCAAACCGAAAGAAGCACCAGCTCGCGGTCGGCAACGCACAAACGACGCGCGCTCGGGACGAAATGGCCGTCGTGGCGGCGGATTACGTGAAATTTCACGAGGTGAAGACGACCGATCACGGGTACCTCGAACTGGCCGGCGACGTGGCGGCAGCAGGCCGCTTGATCGTGTTCAAGAGCTCGATCAAGGCGGTGGCTTTCAACGGCCTGCGGCGTTCGTTGTACGTGAGGTCGAAATCGGCGAGTCGATTGCACTCGGAAGCCTCGCGCAAGCGATGTCAATCAAGGCCGCGGAACTCATTAAGAAATTGATGGGGCTTGGCGTCATGGTCACGATCAATGATGTCTTAGATCAAGATACTGCCACGTTGATCGTCGAGGAACTTGGTCACAAGGTCAAGTTCGCGACCACACAAGAAGAAGAGCTCATTGAAGCAACGAAAGTCGAAGGCGAGGAAATTGCTAGATGCCCGATCGTAACGGTCATGGGACATGTCGACCACGGTAAGACCTCGTTACTTGATTACATACGTAAGACCAAAGTCGCAGCTGGGGAAGCTGGTGGCATTACTCAACACATTGGCGCATACCACCTAACGACCTCACATGGCGATATCACGTTCTTGGATACACCTGGCCACGCTGCGTTTTCGGCAATGCGTGCGCGGGGTGCTAATTCCACAGATATCGTGGTATTGGTGTGCGCAGCAAATGACGGCGTCATGCCGCAGACAGAAGAAGCGGTGAACCATTCGAAAGCTGCCGGTGTTCCAATGGTTGTGGCTGTCAACAAAGTCGACCTAGACAGCGCCGATCCGCAACGAGTACGCACCGAGTTGGCAGGCATGGAAGTGATCCCCGAAGAGTTCGGTGGCACAACGCAATTCGTGAATGTATCAGCCGAAACAGGTGAAGGTATTGACGACCTTCTCGAGGCCATCACCGCACAGGCTGAGATTCTCGAACTCAAGGCTGTACCTGAAGCGTCTGGACGCGGTCTGGTCATTGAGTCGAAACTTGAAAGGGGCAGAGGCGCAGTCGTATCGCTGCTTGTCCAGAATGGGACCTTGAAACAAGGCGATGTCGTGATCGCCGGCGAGCACTATGGTAAGGTGCGTTCGATCAGCAACGATCAAGGTAAAAAGCTTAAATCTGCGGGTCCTTCAATTCCTGTCGAGGTGTTGGGTTTTAACGGAGTTCCGGAAGCGGGCGAAGGATTTACGGTGTCGCCTGACGAACGTCAGGCTCGTCAAGTTGCAGAAAATCGCGCACATACTAGCCAAAAGCAACAGCAACAGATGCAGCAGCAAGCGCGTTTGGACAACATGTTCAAGCACTTGGGTAAAGGCGAGAAACGGGTACTGAACGTCATTCTGAAAGCGGATGTGAGAGGCTCGCTAGAGGCGATTACTCACGCATTCAATGAGATTGGCAATGACGAAGTCTCGGTGAGGGTGCTCGGCTCAGGTATCGGTGGGATCAACGAGTCCGACATCAATATGGCGTTAACGTACGACGCGATGGTATTCGGTTTCAATGTGCGCGCTGACAAACCAGCGAAGGTCCTGTTGGATCGCAACCGCATGGAAGTTCGATATTACCAGGTCATATACGAATTGCTCGACGACGTCAGAGCGATGTTGACCGATATGCTCATTCCTGACGAGCGCGAGGAAATCGTGGGTACTGCGGAGGTGCGTGAGGTCTTCACTTCGCCTCGGTTTGGTCAAGTAGCGGGTTGTCTTGTCGTAGACGGCACTGTCTTCCGTAATAAGCGCATTCGCGTGCTGCGTGACAATACCGTGATTTACGAAGGTGAGCTCGAGTCGTTGCGCCGATTTAAAGACGATGTACAAGAAGTTAACAACGGGGTTGAATGCGGTATTGGCGTTAGAAACTACAACGACGTGCGTCAAGGTGATCTGATCGAGGTTTACGAGACACGGCAAGTCGCGCGCGCACTGTGAAATCGCGTCAGCGACTGTATAACCGCCCGAAGAACTTTGGTCGCGAGCTTCGTGTTGCGGACTTTATTCGTATCGAGCTGACGGATCTTCTGCGCAACAAAGTGCGCGACCCTCGTGTCAGCCAGAATGAAGTGACGATATCTGATGTCAAGGTTTCGCGCGATCTGGCGTACGCTGACGTTTATGTGGCATGTCAAAGCGATGACGGCGAAGAAGCGGCAGAAGCGATCTTATCGGTCATGCGAAACGCAGCGGGGTTCTTTCGCTCCGAACTTGCACAACGGCATAGCATGAGAACAACACCTGAACTGCGCTTTCATTTCGATCGAACGGAAGCGGAAGCAAGCCGAATCGAGGAGCTTCTAGCTCGAGTCCGGCGATCGTAAATGGGACGGCGTCTGCGTTCCGGCGGTCGTGTCATTGACGGGGTCGTCATATTCGACAAACCACTCGGTTGGACATCAAATCACGCCGTTCAACGGATCAAACGTCTATTCAATGCCCGAAAAGTAGGGCATACAGGTACCCTTGATCAACAAGCAACAGGCGTGCTGCCGTTGTGTTTCGGCGAAGCCACCAAGTTCTCGCAGTACGGTCTGAACGCCAACAAGACTTACGAAGTGGGTGTCCAGCTAGGCATCACGACCGACACTGGCGATACTGATGGAAAGATCATTGCCGAAAATTCGGTCCCTGAACTAGATCGCGGTCGGATCGACGAGGTCCTTGATGCGTTTCGTGGTGAGATTGACCAAGTACCGTCGATGTATTCGGCGATCAAGCATGATGGCCAACGTCTCTACAAGCTGGCTCGAGAAGGCGTTGAAGTGGAGCGCGCAGCGCGACGGATAACCATTCATCGGAACGAATTGAAGCAGTTTCATGGGAGCTCGTTAGAACTCTTGGTCGAATGTACGAAAGGCACCTACATTCGAACTCTCGTCGCTGATATCGGTGAGTCACTAGGCTGTGGCGCACATGTCTCGAAGCTGAGAAGGCACGAAGTTGGACATTTCCGCCTCGAAGATTGCGTTTCGTTCGATCAGCTTATGGAAGCGAAGAAAAACGGCGATCACGAAGCGCTTTTGCGCCCTGTTTCATCGATGGTTGAAGGCTGGTTTGATATAAAATTGCCGGGTCCCACAGCTTATCTCGTGCGACAAGGGCAGTCAGTCGCTGTCCCTTCATGCTCTCCAACGCGCGGTTGGGTAAAACTACTCGAAGAGCGCGCCGATGGGGAGTTCACTTTTTTAGGCATCGGCGAAATTGAAAGTGGGCGCGTAGCCCCACGCCGACTCGTAGCCTCAATCCATTCACCATCCCATTGAGTAAACATGGCACTATCCGCCGAGACCAAACAAAAGGTTGTTTCCGAATACAAGCGGAGCGAAAGTGACACCGGTTCTCCCGAAGTCCAAATCGCTCTGCTAACCGCAGATATCAACTCTCTTCAAGAGCATTTCAACGCACATAAAGGCGATCACCATTCGCGACGAGGACTAAAAGCGATGGTGGATCAGCGTAGAAAGTTGCTTGATTACCTAAGTCGGAACGAATACGAGCGTTATTCGACGTTGATACAGAAACTAGGTCTCCGTCGGTAGCCACGGAGTAAATATTGAGCATTGTTCAAGAACAATTTGAGCTAGCTGGCGAAACTGTTGTACTAGAGACTGGGCGTGTCGCTCGGCAAGCGACAGGTGCGGTCATGGCTAGCATGGGTGGCACAGTCGTGCTTTGCACCGTCGTTGGTGCCCCCGAAGCGAGACCAGGGCAGGACTTCTTCCCACTCACGGTCAACTATCAAGAAAAAATGTATGCGTCAGGCAAGATCCCGGGTGGATTCTTTCGACGCGAAGGCCGACCATCAGAAAAAGAAACCTTAACGAGTCGGTTAATCGACAGGCCACTACGGCCCTTGTTCCCGAAAGGCTTCTTGAACGAAGTTCAAGTGGTCGCGACGGTTATGTCCAGCGATAAAAACCACGATCCAGATGTCTTGTCAATGATCGGCTGTTCGGCGGCTTTAGCGATTTCGGGAATCCCGTTCCACGGTCCGATCGGTGGCGCGCGTGTTGGATTCGATGCGACGCAAAACCTCTACCTACTCAACCCGTCATATGACGACCTTGAGAAATCCAAACTCAACATGGTGGTCGCAGGAACCGAATCCGCTGTGCTGATGGTCGAATCGGAAGCTGATGAGCTCCCCGAGGACACGATGCTTGGTGCGGTTTTGTTTGCGCACGCGGAAATGCAGGTACAAATCGAGGCGATAAAGCGATTAGCGAGTAAAGCGGGTAAGCCCGCCTGGGAGTTTGTGTTACCTCCAGCCAACGATGCGTTGAATGAAGCACTTCAGGCGAGCATTGGGACGCAGTTAGGCGATGCGTATCGAGTAACCGACAAGAGTGCTCGTCTTTCACAAGTAAACGAGCTCCGCCGTCAGGCGATTAGCGAGCTTGAGGACTTTGACGCGGACGAGGTTTCGGACGTCTTCGCATCTTTTGAAAAGAAGCTTGTTCGCGAACGTGTGCTGAACGACGAGCCGCGAATTGATGGTCGAAGCACCACGGACGTACGCAATCTAGACGTCGAAGTGGGTTTGCTACCCAAAGCGCACGGGTCTGCTCTATTCCAGCGGGGGGAAACCCAGGCGATTGTGATCGCGACGTTAGGACCAGACAAAGATTCGGCACTCATCGAGGGCTTATCAGGTACGACGTTTGATAAGTTCATGCTGCATTACAACTTCCCTCCATACAGCGTCGGCGAAGCCGGCATGATGGGATCACCGAAGCGTCGCGAAATTGGTCACGGCCGTCTAGCACGTCGTGCTATCGCGTCTGTGCTACCAAGTTCCGAAGAGTACCCGTACACCATTCGGGTGGTCTCAGAGATCACCGAGAGCAACGGCTCGAGCTCCATGGCAAGTGTGTGCGGCACATCATTGGCATTGATGGACGCAGGGATTCCTATTCGCGCAGCTGTAGCAGGCGTGGCGATGGGGCTCGTGCTTGAAGGCGAACGTGCCGCGGTGCTGACCGATATCTTAGGTGATGAAGATCACTTGGGAGATATGGACTTCAAGGTTGCCGGTACGTCAAAGGGCGTGACAGCCTTGCAGATGGATATCAAGATCGAGGGCATCACGGACGTGATCATGGAACAAGCTCTCAATCAGGCACGTGATGCACGATTGCATATCCTCAATCACATGAACGGCGTGATATCAGAACCACGGGCTGAACCGCCTGAATCAGCACCGGCATCGGTCGTCATGAACATCGCACCTGACAAAATTCGTGATGTGATCGGTAAAGGCGGCGCCGTTATTAAGTCCATTCAGAGCGACACGAACGCCGTGATAGACCTGAAGGATGACGGGACAGTCACCGTATTCGCCGAATCTCGTTCAGAAATGCAGGCAGCGAGGGCACGTATCGAAGAGATCGTGGCAGACGCAGAAGTCGGTCAGATTTACAGCGGTGTCGTGAGACGTATCGAAGACTACGGCGCGTTTGTCAACATCCTACCTGGTAAGGATGGTCTCCTGCATATATCTCAAATTGCTCACGAGCGGATTAACAATGTCCGAGATCGAATCAGCGATAACCAGAAACTGCAAGTTAGAGTTTCGGAAATCGACAATCGCGGACGTATCTCCTTGACCATGAAGGATGTTGAGCAAGAAGATGACGCCGAAGCCAATGACTCAGACGCCGAAGACGCTTCGTTTGGCTAAGGCGCGTTGACTCGGTTACTGACGAGGTCGTCCACAACTGCGGGGTCTGCCAGCGTTGAGGTGTCACCAAGGTCTTCGACTTCGTCAGCGGCAATCTTGCGAAGAATGCGCCGCATGATCTTGCCAGAACGCGTTTTTGGCAAGCTCGGCGCAAATTGAATGACGTCGGGCCGAGCGATCGGTCCGATTTCAGTTCTTACTAGCTGAACGAGTGCTTCTTGTAACGCATCGTTCGGTTCGCTCGCGGTCATGAGCGTCACATACGCGTAGATACCTTCCCCTTTAATGGCATGTGGGTAGCCGACGACCGCCGCCTCAGCGACTTCATCGTGGAGTACCAGCGCACTTTCTATTTCAGCCGTACCGAGACGGTGGCCGGACACGTTTAACACGTCGTCGACTCGACCGGTAATCCAGTAATAACCGTCAGCATCGCGTCGAGCGCCGTCGCCCGTGAAATACATTCCCGGATAGCTGGCGTAGTAGGTATCGATGACGCGTTGATGATCACCATACACAGAACGAATCTGACCTGGCCATGACTGAGTGATCACGAGATTTCCGCTCGCTTCGCTCGCTTCGATTAATTTGCCGTCGCCGTCGACAAGACCTGGTCGGACACCGAAAAAGGGTTTGGTAGCGGAGCCGGGTTTCAATGCAGTTGCGCCGGGAAGTGGCGTGATCATGATGCCGCCGGTTTCGGTTTGCCACCAGGTATCGACCACTGGACAGCGTCGTGCGCCGACAATCCCGTGGTACCACTGCCATGCTTCAGGGTTGATCGGTTCTCCGACAGTGCCAAGTAACTGGAGCGAAGCGCGCGAGGAACGCGTCACGAAGTTGTCTCCTTGGCTCATTAGCTGCCGAATCGCGGTTGGCGCCGTGTAGAAGATATTCACTTGGTGTTTGTCGACTACGTCCCAACATCGACCCGCATCGGGATAGGTTGGCACGCCTTCGAACACTAATGTAGTGGCACCATTCGCCAAAGGTCCGTAAACGATGTAGGAGTGACCTGTGATCCAACCTACATCAGCCGTGCACCAATAGATGTCGCCGTCGTGATAGTCGAAGACATATTTGTGAGTCATTGCGGCATGCAATAGGTATCCAGCCGTGCCGTGTTGGACCCCTTTAGGTTTACCTGTACTCCCCGACGTGTAGAGAATGAACAGCGGATCTTCTGCATCCATCGTGGTCGGGGCGCAATCAGTGGATTGTTGAGGCACTAGTTCGTCGTACCACACATCCCGACCTTCATTCCAATCGACGTCTGCGCCCGTGCGTCGGACCGTTAGTACCGTATGGACGTTTGGACATTGTTCGAGCGCAACGTCAGCGTTCTTTTTCAGTGGAACCGTTGCACCCCCTCGTACACCCTCATCGGCCGTGATCAACGTTTGGCAATCGGAATCAAGAATTCGATCGCGTAATGATTGGGACGAGAAACCACCAAATACAACGCTGTGAATGGCACCGATGCGCGCGCACGCAAGCATTGCGTATACGGCTTCCGGAATCATCGGCATGTATAGGCAGACTCGGTCGCCTTTGTCAACGCCACGTGCACGAAGCGCGTTCGCAAGTTGATTGACGTGACCACTGAGTTCGCTATACGTAACGCTAGTGGAATGGTTCGGATCATCTCCTTCCCAGATCAAGGCGACTTGATCACCTCGCGTGTCCAGATGGCGGTCAACGCAATTCACACACGCATTGAGCTTTGCGCCTTCAAACCATGCAAATCGACCGTTCTCAAAATCCGCAGAGTTCAAGTTCTGCCAAGGTTCGATCCACGTCAAGAACTCGTTAGCCCGTTCGGTCCAGAATGTTTCGGGATCCTCAAGAGAAGCCGTATACATGGCCTGATATTGCGCGGCATCAAGATGTGCCTTGCGCTCAAATGACGCTGGCACTGGGTAAATATCAGCCATGGCGGTGCGGTTTCCCTTATTTTTGGCGCGGCAGGATTTTACGAACGCGTGCGTCCAGAAGAGCGTCTGTTACAGTGTGATTAGCATCGGTGAGCGCGCGGTTGATTTCCTCAGCGATCACTTTGCCGCGTTCCACTCCCCACTGATCAAATGGGTTGATGTTCCAGAGATAGCCAAGGGATGCAACCTTATGCTCGTATAACGCGAGCAGCATGCCGAGCGTTCTCGCATCTGCTCGGTCAAGCAAGATCAGAGTTGATGGATGACCTCCGCGGATGTGTTTTTCCGGCGATTCCGTGTCTTCATGTCCGAAAAAGGAGACGTGGTGCTGTGCAAGGCTGTTCGCAAGGATCCAGCTCTCTTCGTCGGATTGACATGCGAGATTCGCGATGAAGTCTGAACTGTAAGTGTGGGTTCCCTGATGGAGCCACTGGTGCCACGCATGTTGCCCATCGGTTTCTTCGCCTCCCCAAACCGCGCTAACCGTATCGTGTTCGACAACTTCACCATCAATCGTTACGGATTTCCCCAGGCTTTCCATTTCTAGTTGTTGCAGGTACGCCGGTAACCAACGTAGCGTAGGGGCGTACGACAGGACGATATGGGTCGTAGTTCCGATGAAATTGACGTTCCAAAGTGCGAGCAACGCGAACATCACAGCTGCGTTCTCTGAACTGGGAGCTGTCAACACATGCTGGTCTATATGGCTAGCACCCGCAAGTAACTGCTCAAATCGTTGCACGCCAAGAGCGAGTAATACAGGTAAGCCCATCGCTGACCAGACTGAGAACCGTCCGCCGATTTCCTGCGGTACGGCGAAGTGTTGCCCCGGTAAATGCTTCATGCGAGCGGCGTTTGATGAGATCAAAACTAGATTTCTGGCAAGACCGTCGCGCTGACCGGTTTGTTCCGCGAACCAATTCTTGACGAATTGGAAGTTCTGCTGCGTTTCAGGTGTGGTGAAGGACTTGGAAGCTACGATCACGAGGGTTGTTGCTGGGTGCAACGCTTTGAGTGTGTCGTGGACAAGGACTGGTTGGCTACTGGACAAGAAATGGACGTTCAATCGAGTGCTAGCAAGTGCATCACATAGGAGCTTTTGCCCCAAGTGGCTACCTCCTATTCCAATATGTAATACATCCGTGAAAGCTGCTTGACTGTAGCTCCTCATGTGTCCGTCCAATACGCTTGTGGCGAAACGAATGAGTTCGTCGCGGGAATTTCGAGCTTCCTGATCGAACGATTCTTGTGTCGTCGGCGTACCCCTCATCGCAGTATGCAGCGCCGAACGTTGCTCCGAAGTATTCACGATGTCACCGGCGAATTGATTTCGTAAGCGCGATGGAAGACTCATCGCGTCGCCTAATTCGACGAGGGTTTTGACAACTTCATCGTCTACGCGTTGTAGTGACCAATCTAGTGTTAAACCCTCGACTGAGAGTATGCGGTCGTCAAGCTGATCCGGGTTAGCGAGATACGAGCTTGGTTTTCGAGTTCGATGGTCTGATGCGAGCACTTCGAGCCGACGCCAAATTCGTGCGACGTCGGGTGCCATCTAGCGTTCTACACCGATGTTGTCGATCAAGCGCGCGCGACCTAGGCGAGCGGCCCCAAAGACGCGTACCGGATCTTGATTGGACGACGGCGGTCGTAATGTATCGGGATCTCGAATCGCGACGTAATCGGGTCTAAAGCCAACTTCACGTAGCTTGTTCGCCGCTGACTCTTCAAGGTCGGCGTACTTAGTCGAGCCTTCGTGGAGGTGGGTGGCGACCTCGCGAAGCGTCTGGAACAGAGCTGGCGCAACCTCGCGCTCTTCCCTGGTGAGATAGCGATTGCGACTTGACATCGCCAAACCATCTCGCTCTCGGCAGGTAGGTACACCAATGACCTCTACTGGCATATTGAGTTGCTGCACCATGCGCTTGATGATGGTTAGCTGCTGCCAGTCTTTCTCACCGAAAAAAGCCATGTCAGGCTGCGTGATTTGGAAAAACTTGGTAACTACGGTGGTTACACCGTTAAAGTGACCAGGACGTGCCGCACCACAGAGCTCATCGCCGAGATTCGGCACAGTGACATTGGCATGACCAGATTGGCCTCCAGGATACATCTCATCGATTGATGGTGCGAATAGCACGTCGACATCCCGGCGCTCTAATTCAGCCTTGTCACGAGCCAGTGCTCGCGGGTAGTTGGCAAAGTCCTCTTTAGGACCGAACTGCAAGGGATTGACAAATATCGTCGCAATTGTGAACGTACAACGCTCGCGACAGAAATCTACCAAGCGTAGATGCCCAGCGTGAAGGTCACCCATGGTTGGGACGACTCCTACCACGCGATTTATCCCTTGAATGCGCCGTCGTTGGCGCATTTCATGGATGGTCTCGGCGACTTCCATGTGGTCGCTCATCCAACTCGCCGTAAAACCCCGTCCTTCAGGGCGGGAATATAAGGCGCATCTCGATAGTGTGTAGCCTTGTTGCTCTTCGAGATGTTGGACGAATCACACTGCATGAGTTCACAGATTTTGACTAAAGTTTGCTCGGAAGCACTGAATGTCAAACGCTTGATTAGCGAAAACCAAATATTCTGCGTTAAGACACTAAAAGTGGAAAGACAGGCTGAAATTAAAGGCGGAAGGGCTTTCCGTCTCTGCTTTTGGAGGCTTGCGTAAGACGGGCATACTGCACGCTGCTGCCTGTGAAGCAAGAAGCCCCGTCCTTTAGGTCGGGGAGTAGTCACTTGAAGCTGTGTTTGGGGCCAGGGAAGCATTTCTCGTGCACGGCGCGCGAATAGGCTTCAAACGCGCCCTTAATCCCGCCGTCGTCACTTTCGGGCATGAAATTCTTCACGAATTTAGGTACCCGAATACTCGTCGGAGTAATTCCCAGCATGTCGTGCATTACCATGATTTGCCCGTCCGTATGTGGACCTGCGCCGATTCCGATGACGGGTATATCGAGAGATTCGGTGATCTCCTTCCCGAGATTTGTCGGCACGCATTCAAGCAACAGTATGGAAGCGCCGGCGTCCTGCAAGATCTTCGCTTCTTCAATCATTGCATTAGCCTGGCCCGGATTTCGCCCCTGTACTCGATACCCTCCGAGTCGGTTGATTGCCTGCGGTGTTAGACCCATATGCGCACAGACAGGGATTCCTCGCTCAAAAAGCAGTCGTGTGCTGGCCGCTAACCACGCGCCGCCTTCAAGTTTGACCATGTGTGCGCCACAGCGCATTAATGCAGCTGCGCTTTCCAAGGATTGGTTCTCCGACGCATAACTCATGAACGGCAAATCCGCCATGATGAGGCTACCTTTGTTGCCGCGTCGCACGGTATTCATGTGATAGACCATGTCGTCAAGCGTCACAGGCAACGTGCTGTCGTGCCCCTGTAGCACCATGCCGAGTGAATCCCCTACGAGGATGACCTCAATCCCGCTCGTGCTGATCAACTCAGCAAAGAGTGCGTCATACGCTGTTAACGCCGCGAATTTCTCACCGTTTTCTTTCATGGTGTTCAGCGTGTTAATGGATATAGGACCACGCGTTGACTGTGAGCTCATGGGTACGTTCTATTCATTCGTTAGGTTCAACTCGCGCGCTGACAATGTTAGTCAGCCCACGGGTTGTCATGGTTATGCTCGCTACTGTGTCGTCTTGAGTTTCACCCGACGTCTATGCGACGTTTCTCATTTCGAGAGGTCCGTTGATTTTGCTTCGAGATTCGTTTTCGAGGGCGCTTCGCGTCTCTCGGAGGTTGTCGTTTTTCCCACCATGTGACTACGTTGGGATCGACCTCACCTGTTTGAGCTCGTAATGCCAAGAGGTGTACGGCGGCACGGATTCGCGGATGGTCCAAGGTTCGTCTGATGTTGCGTTTTCGTTCCAGTCGAACCTGCAACGCGAAGATGCTCAGGATGAATTGCTCCGCCTCGCGGTTTATTGAGATATAACGACGAGTCATTTGAAATATGTCATGACATGCTTGCTGGCGCAGTTCACCAACTTGGGCATGCTCGCCGTGTTCCGCCTCCAACTTGAGAAGACGATCGGAATAGAAATGCCAAAGCATGGTCGCGAAGAGATAGGTTGGGGAAAGCTTGTGACCGGATGCAAAACGTTCATCAGACTCAACCATTGCCTGTTCGATCATCGGCCTGGCTGCTTCATGTTGAGGAAATACGGTTGTGAGCAAATCCAATTTCAGCATCGCCCGATAGCTTGCGGCGCCATAGCCGGTGAGGAACAGTTTCACCAACTCGTCTCGCATGCGGGGCCGACTCACGTGATTGAGCAGTTTCTTATTTGCGTGAATTGCAGCCGTTACCGATGGTTCCAGCGAGAACCCTAATTTCGCTGCAAATCGCGCGGCGCGGAGCATCCGAACAGGATCTTCCTTGAATCGCTCTTCCGGAGGACCAATTGAGCGGATTACCCGATCCCGTAGATCGCGCAAACCACCGACGTAATCGATGACTTGGTTACGACTAAGATCTAAGTAGAGTGCATTGATCGTGTAATCGCGTCGAAACGCATCTTCCCGCTGATTACCGTAGGTGTTTTCAGGTGAGAATCTACGTGCGCTCTTAGATACTTTGATAGAAGGCGGTTCTTTACGGTAGGTGGCGATTTCATACGTAGCATCGCCGCGACGCACATGAACGAGACGAAAGCGTCGACCGATGATGAAGGCATGTGGAAGGAGCTTGCGAACTCTTTCAGGTCGGGCGTCAGTTGCCGTGTCGAAGTCCTTTGGAGTGAGTCCGAGGAGATAGTCACGTATGCAACCACCGACGAGAAAAGCGTCGTGGCCTCCTCGCCGCAGTCTTCGATGGATTTCGGCGAGTTGAGAGGGTACAGATTCCCTATCGAAGTCGTCAAGTGGAACGATCTTAGGTTTTCGCGCGGTCAATGAGTCGTTTATCGGTGTTTGGGTGCACTGGCAGTTAGCCAATTGCGCGCGACGGTTTAGTTGCGACTACGAGCACACAGAGCCTTAACTAATGCTGAGATTGCTGTGATATAGCACCATGACTACTTAGATACTCATAAAGTCTAATATCGAACGGCCCTTAGGCACCGACCGAATATCCCATTGTTCGGTCGCCCACGCTAACAATTTATGGACATCTTTGTATTTTGACGGTGGATTTAATCCAAGCATATGCAATGCGCTAACGAGGTTTAACACAGGTGTGCGATTATCGATGGCGAAGGCGCGATCACGTTTTGAGAGTTTGACTCCGTCCCGTTGATTGAGAACCGGAATATGCGCGTATCTCTGCTCAGAGAGGTTGAGTGTCCGGATCAAGAAAATCTGCGCGAGCGTGCTCTCTAATAAATCCGCGCCTCTTACTACATCTGTCACACCTGTGACATCGTCGTCGATGACGACAGCGAGAGGGTAGGAAACAATTGACTCCTTACGCAAGACGATGAAATCGCCCTCTTGGTCGGCCAAGTTTCCACGCACTGAGCCCTGGATGCGATCCGTAAAACTAAATTCGATGTCAGGGACAAGTACACGTATGGATGCAGGTACGTTTGGTTTTTCGTGACGCGTCCGACAGTATCCGGGATACGTCGACTCGTTCCTTAGTTTTTTCCTCGAGCATGTGCAATAGAACGTAAGACCTCGACTTCGAAGAGTGTCGATTGCATTCCAATAGCGGTCACGATTGTGTACTTGGCGCGAGATGAGGCCGTCCCAACTCAGTCCATGATGTTTCAGCGTTGCTAGTGCGATCTGTTCAGCGTCTGCGGTTGCTCTCTGTTCATCGATGTCGTCAAGGCGAAGTAGCCATTGACCATCATGTGCGCGTGCGTCGAGGTAACTCGCAACTGCCGCTAATAAGGAACCGAGGTGGAGCGGACCTGAAGTGGTTGGGGCGAACCTGCCGACATACACGGCTAGGTTTCGTTAGCCGCCGAACTGTCGTTCTTCTTGTTCCTCGAGATCCTTGCAATTAATACATAGATCGGCCGTGGGTCTAGCTTCCAATCGCGCCTGCCCGATTGGGTAGCTACAACTCTTGCAGTAACCGTATTCACCGTTATCGATTTTTTCTAACGTTTCCTTGATCTTGTTGATCAACTTACGCTCTCGATCACGGATCCGCAGCTCCGTGCGACGGTTATCTTCTTCTGCAGCTTGATCGAGTTCGTCCGGCAGGTTTTTCGGCTCGGAAACGAGTTTCCCGTGCGCATTCCCCGCGTTTTCATCAAGGCTGTTGAGCTGATCAACCAGCAATTGTCGGAAGTAATCAAGTTGCTCGGGATTCATGTATTTGTCGTCCTCTTGGACGTCCGGTGACTGATCCCGTTTGTCGGTTGTCGAAAAGCGGCTTAGCGCTAGGTCGACTGCTTTTTTACTGCGTCGACCAGACCCGCCCGCGGGACGTCGACGTCTCCGTGCCACGATGCCGATGCTGACCACTTCTGCTTTAGTTGAAATGCGAGTTTTCTTAACTTCTGTGGGTTTCGGTTGAGTCTTGCGTGATCTGCTCGTTTTCGTTTTAGCGGTATTCGACGTGGCTGTCTTTGTGGCGGTGATCTTTTTTGTAGTCGTTCTCGTGCTTTGTTTCGTTTTTGACGTTCTTACTGGTGTCGAGGTCTTCGCTACCTTCTTCGTGGCGGTTTTCTTCGGCGCGGATTTGCTAGCTCGCGTCCCCCGCGTGCTTGTGGTCTTTCGAGTCGTCTTCTTGCTTGCCTGAGCACGCGGCTTAGTCTTCTGTGTCGCCGCCTTGGTCGTTCGGCTCCGTGTTGCGGCTTTGGTCGTGCCGCTCCGTGTTGCGGCTTTGGTCGTGCCGCTCCGTGTTGCGGCTTTGGTCGTGCCGCTCCGTGTTGCGGCTTTAGTCGTGCCGCTCCGTGTTGCGGCTTTAGTCGTGCCGCTCCGTGTTGCGATTTTGGTGGTTTTCGTTGTCGTTCGGGAGCTCTTTGTGGCGCGAGCCTTCGATGCGACGGTGCTACGTGCTGTTGTTGTTTTCTTAGTTTTGGTGGATTTTGAGGCTATAGGCGACGACTTTGTCGATCGACCGGACGCTTTCGCGGTCGTCGACTTTGTAGTAGCTTTCGTTGTCCTCGGTTGCGTTCGCTTTCTTGGTGTCGCAGTGGTCTTCGGAGCGCGTTTTACGGTCTTGGTTGACGAAGTAGTCTTGCCTTTAACTGCGGACGCTGACTTGCGAGTAGGCTTAGTACGCGCTGTGCGCTTTGCTGTTGTTTTGACGCTCGCAGCTCTTGATGACGTTGATTTCTTCCGAGCGGAAGTTGTTTTTGTCGTTTTAGTGGCCGTCGTTTTAGCCTTGACCGGCGTAGCTTTTCTGGTCGCCATTTCGACACTCCCCGTAAAGAAAAGGTGGGAACGATAGCAACATCTCGATGAGATTGCCACAAAAACTGTTACGAAATGAATCCGAAGTTAGGGATTGGAAACTGAAATGTGTGCTTGGCACACGACCTGAAGGTGATCTAACATGCCGTCTGTATGAAATTTGAACCGATACTGCAACAGGCGATCATGTTGCGTCGTTACAAGAGATTTCTTGTGGATATCCGTTTGCCTGATGGCACACGCGACACAATTCACTGCGCGAACACCGGTGCGATGTTGGGATGCGTTTTCCCGGGCTCGCCCGTCTACTTCTCTACGAGTGACAATCCCAAACGAAAGCTGCGAAGAAGCCTAGAACTCGTGCAAACTCCTGAAGATCATCTCGTTTGCGTTAACACAAGTCAGGCAAATCGAATTGTCAAAGAAGCGTTGGCGGAGCGCGCGATCGCGGAACTAGCAGGCGGCGGGTTTCGTAGCGAAGTGATGATTCCCGACGAATCCGGTCGGTTCGATTTCGGAAATGAAGATGTTTACGTTGAAGTAAAGAGCGTCACGTACCTGCGCGACGACATAGGCGTGTTTCCGGACGCTAAAAGCGTACGCGCTACTAAACACGTCAAGGCTCTTCATCGATGTGTAAACCGCGGGACACGTGCGGTTCTGCTTTTTTGCGTGGCGCATACTGGGATCGAGGGAGTAGCGATCGCAGACGATATTGATCCGGTGTATGACGCAGCGGTTTGCGATGCTGTAGCCGCGGGCGTTGAAGTGATCGCGTATCGGTGTGAGATTACGCCGACGACGCTCGAGCTTGACCGGTCTGTTCCTTTTTTGGGTTCGTCAAGTACAGTTGCTTGATTGCGTTGTATGCAGCAATCGATTCAAGACGCGCGCCAGTGCACTGAATAACTCGGGACGCCGCAAAGTTAGCGAAGCGTGCCGCACTTTCAGTGTCAGAATCGGGGATCGCACTTAAATACGCTGCCGCGAACATGTCTCCCGCACCGTTCAAGTCGGTCGGCGTCACTGGAAATGCGTCAACGTGCGTGCGCGACTTGCCCGTGTTAATCGAGCACCCGCCTGGACCAAGTGTGATAACTGCTTCTTGTGCAATATCGCGTAGTTGTGTCAGTGCGATATCGAGACGGTCCGTACCGCACCATTCGAAAGCTTCCTCTATGTTCGCAAATACACGAGTCAGACCATTTCCGATGATCGCTTCGAGCTGTGGCCGAAACATCTTGACGATGCTGGTGTCGGCAAGTGTCAGATTTGTCTCAAGGTCACGCTCGTCAGCGAGTTCTCTTGCACGTCGTGCAGCAATATACCCTGTATCCGACGACGCAAGATAACCTTCGATGAAAATACTTCGCGAACGAGCAAGCGCATCTCCGTCTACCTGAGTAGGTAGGAGTTGGTCCGACACGCCTAGGCACGTGTTCATGGTGCGTTCAGCATCGCTCGTGATTAGCACAAGGCATCGTCCCGTAACACCATCGTCGGTCGGCAATATCGTGTTGGTACCAATGCCGGCTTGTTCGAGTTGGGAGACGAAATGATGACCAGCATCGTCTGGCGCGACGCGACATGTTAGGTACGTTCGACAGCCGAAACCACGCATCGCATACATCGTATTTGCAACAGAGCCGCCGCAGTTTGATGCGATAACATGACCGTCGAGTGCATGGGTCAGGCGCAGCATGTGATCTTTGTCGACAAGCGTCATGTGACGTTTCTCGATGCGATGTTTGGTGAGAAACTCCTCCGAAACGCGGTATTCGACATCAAGAAGCGCATTGCCGATGCCGAATACGTCTATTGGTTCTTGGTTCATGCGAATTGAGAAAAGACCTTGTCTGCAGCCATAACGGTCTCATCGAGGATCGCGTCCGTGTGGCATGTACTAACGAACGCGGACTCGAAAGGCGAAGGCGCCAAGTAGACACCCTCAGCAAGCATACCGTGGAAGAATTTTCGATAGCGCTCTGCGTCTGCATCGTTCACATGGTTGAAACACGTTACTTCGGACTGCTCGGTGAAAAAGATGCTAAACATGGCGCCGACGTGATTGATAACCGTGTCAACACCGTTGGCTCTAGCGACCTTCTTAAGTTCAGTGACGAGTCGAGTAGTTTGTTGTTCGAGCGATCGATATTGATCCGCGTCGAGGGAGCTTAACAGTGCAAAACCTGATCGCATCGCGAGTGGGTTGCCGGACAATGTACCGGACTGGTAGATTGATCCAACTGGCGCCAATTGATCCATGTATTCAGCCGATCCGCCAAACGCACCGACAGGTAATCCGCCGCCAATAATCTTGCCGAGGGTGGTGAGATCAGGTTGCACGTCGTAAAGCTGCTGAGCACCACCTGATGCAACGCGAAATCCTGTCATGACTTCATCGAAAATCAATAAAGTGTCGTGATTCGCGGTCTGTGTGCGGAGACTTTCCAGAAAACCAGGAACGGGTGGAATGCAGCCCATATTCCCGGCGATCGGTTCGACGATTACCGCAGCGATTTCTCGACCATAGGCATCGAATACCTGATCGATTGCAGCCAGATTGTTGTATTCAAGCGTGAGGGTATGTTGTGCGAGGTCAGCGGGTACGCCGGGAGAGTCCGGGAGTCCTAACGTAAGGACGCCGGAGCCAGCTTTGACGAGCAGGGAGTCTCCGTGACCGTGGAATCCACCTTCGAATTTCACGATTTTGTCTCGTCCCGAAATGCCGCGCGCTAACCGTATAGCTGACATAGTCGCTTCAGTGCCGGAATTGACCATGCGGACTTTCTCGATGGATGGCACTCGCTCACAGATCAGTTCCGCCATGTCAATTTCGATTTCAGTAGGCGCACCAAAACTAAGCGCGAGCTGCGCTTGTTCACGAACTGCGTCCACCACAGGCTGAAACGAGAATCCCTGAAGCATTGGTCCCCACGAAGCGACGTAATCGATGTATTGATTACCGTCCACATCGGTCACGTGCGCGCCGTTTGCTTGCTTGAAAAATACTGGTGTCCCTCCGACACCCCGAAACGCCCGTACTGGGGAATTGACACCGCCTGGTATGACTTTGCACGCCCGTTCATACAGTGCGTCAGACGAGGGACGTGTCATTCCTAGGAAACCTGAAGGTAGAGTTAGAAAGTGGGTTTAAACACCGCGACAAACACGATCAACACGAGGAATACCAGTGGTACTTCATTGAAAATACGATAGAACTTTTGGCTTCGTTGATTGGTGTTGTCGCGGAAGGCACGAACCATTCCACCACACATGCCGTGGTAAGCGAATAATGCCAGAACGCACACTAATTTAACCCAGAACCAAACCGCCGTTTGATATGCGGTCCAATTGAGAGCGGATAACCAGACTCCGAAGATCAATGTGAGCAGAGCCGCGGGTGTCATGATTGCGCGGTACAGTCGACGCTCCATTGTCGCGAGCATTTCTGCAGCTTGAACGTTCGGCACGGTACAGTGATAGACAAACAGTCGAGGCAGATAGAACATTGCCGCAAACCACGCCACCATCGCGATCAGATGTAGCGACTTGATAGCTAAATACACAGATTTATCCCTAGATCACATCTGTACGCGCTCTCACATTGATACCTTGGGCAGCTAAGCGCGCTTCAAAGATTGATTGCGTTCCCCAGAGTTTTATTTTGCACTCGTGTGCCAACAGAATGGTCAATGCAACCTGTAACGTCAACCATAGATTCATTGTGATTTCTAAGAAGAATACGATGGCCGCGAACGGCACATTGAAAACTGTACCAAGTAATGCGGCAGCTCCAAGGAGAACATAGAGACTCGCAGGAGCAACTATTAGATCTGGGAATACGAGCGAGAACGCGGTATAGCACAATGCGCCAAGCACGCCTCCATTGACGATCGTGGGTCCGATGACTCCCAAGGGTACGCCAAATGCAACTGATGCGGACGTGAGGAGTAGCTTGATCGTCACGAACGCGGTTAAGTACAAAACGCCGACCCCGAGTTGATTTTGCTCAAGTGCAGTTAGTGTGTCATAGCCAAGACCAAGAACATCTGGAAAGACCGCAGCAAGTCCAGCTGTCAGTAGTGCCATCACCATGATGCGAGCGTAGAGTGGACCACGCACGCGCGTGAAATCGATTACCAGTCGCATTGTGGCTATTCCAACGAGCAATATCGGAACCGACATTGCGATGACGAACAACCATTCAATTGCACCTAACGTTGAATAGATTCGAGTTCCAACTGCGAGCTGATCTACGCCTAACCATGTAGAAAGAACGCTACCCAATGCTGCTGCGATAGTCAGTGGCATGAAACTTCGGGCAGACATCGGTTCAGTCTTGATGATGCCGGCCACAAATAGAACTGCGGCAAACGTCGTGTGAAAGCCAGCGGCGATGGCTGCAGTCATTCCCGTTCTAATCAATAAATCTGCCTCGGCTCGAGTTAGTCTTAGTCGCGGTCGAAACGTTGACGCCACCCAAGCACCAAGATGTAATCCGGGTCCGTCACGACCACCTGAGAATCCTGCCGCTAATGCTGTTGCTGCACTTACAAACTGCATGGCAGCATTTCGCCACGGGAATTCGCAGTTAAAGTTCGCCATGCGGTTGAGCGTGTGTGTGCCTCCGACGTCGCGACCATCTACGCGAAATACACGGACGTACGTCATAAGGAGCAGAAATCCAACTAACGGAAGCGTCGATCGCAACCATATCGGCGCATCTTCGTACCGCTCCAATTCCATGCCGGCGGCAAGCGACAAAAGTCGAATTGCATGAAACAAGCCTGCGATCACCAAAGTCACCAAGACCGCAATGAGCGCTGCAATAGCAATGAGTCTTATGTACCGCAGAAAATCTAGAGATCTACGTGTCACGGAAGGCTGTTCAGTCATAGCAGACGCTAAAATTTGGTGTAGAAACTATGAGCACTGATATCCAATTCTCCGAACGTGCTGCGCGCAAAGTACTAGATTTGATTGTCGAAGAAGGCGATCCAGATCTGAAACTTCGCGTCTTTATTACTGGTGGCGGCTGTAATGGATTTTCCTACGGATTCACGTTCGATGACGCAACCGCCGAGGATGATGCTGTAGTTGAACGCAGTGGTGTACGGATGGTAGTTGATTCAATGAGTTATCCGTATCTTGCGGGTGCGGAGATCGACTATAAGGAAGATCTACAGGGGTCGCAATTCGTTGTGAACAACCCGAATGCTTCGTCAACCTGCGGTTGCGGCAATTCATTTGCCTTGTAGTGTATTTACCTAAGAAGTCATTAAGCGGGATACAGACTCCCCAAAACACGTAAGCCGTCGGCACCCGTTACCGCTGGCTCGTTCCCAGGCAATCGTTCGACGAACTGCCATGCTAGATAAGCAAACGCGGCGGCTTCAATCGCGTCACCGTCGATATTTAAGGCTTCGGATGGTCGAATTGCTCGAGCAGAGTTAAGAGACTGTAATCGAGCCATAAGGTAATCGTTTAGACGACCCCCTCCACACACGACGACGTCAGTACTTGCGGCTGCATGCTGATCTATCGCTGACGTAATGGTTTTGGCGGTTAATTCAACAAGCGTCGCTTGCACGTCAGCTTGATCGTTGACGTCAATATTGGTGAGAGATTTCTGCAAGTATCCTAGATTAAAGTGCTCTTTTCCGGTGCTTTTTGGTGGTGTCTTTTCGTAATAGAGGTCACTCAGCAATTGTTTTAGCAACGGTTCGTGAACCTTGCCCGATCGAGCCCAAGCCCCACCAAGATCATACGGCTCGCCACGACATGCCTGCACCCACGCATCTAAAAGCGCATTACCCGGGCCCGTATCAAAGCCCCTACTCGCTGAGTTCTTGGGATCCAGAATCGATACGTTGGCGATACCTCCGACGTTGAGAACTACCCGTGAGAGACTACGATCTCGAAACAGCGCGTCGTGATAACGGGGTACCAGCGGTGCGCCTTGTCCCCCTGCTGCAATATCACGACTACGGAAATCCGCGACAACGTCAATGCCGGTCCGCTCTGCGATCACATGACCACTACCGATTTGGACGGAATGTGGGTAGTTCGAGTTAGGGTGGTGGCGAATCGTCTGGCCGTGGCTGCCGATGGCTCGTACCTTACTCGCATTAATGTTGTGCTGCGCAAGGAAGTCGAGACATGCAGACGCGATAAAGTCACCGAGCTGAACATGTGCCGCCCCCATTCGAGTGACTTCATCGCGACCAGGTGAAGTAAGTGCGATTAAACGTTCGCGTAACCTCGGAGGAAACGAGGTAGTAGAGGTTGCCTGAGGACTTAAATTATTCGGAAGGTCAACCAGCGCGAGGTCCAAACCGTCGACACTCGTGCCGGTCATGACGCCGACAAACAGCATCCCGGATTACGATTCGACTAATCCGCGACGGCGACTGGCTCGACGATCAAATTTTGTTCGCGCAACCGTTCGATCGAAACTAGGTAGTTTTCGACATTCGCTAAAAATAGATTCTTTTGTGTCCCTTCGAGACTTTCGATGCTTGGGTTCGGCACGGAGAGCGGATTAAGGTGGCGCCCATTCTTGATTACTTCGTAATGTAGATGAGGGCCAGTGCTATAACCGGTCGAACCGACATAACCGATCGTACTACCTCGAGATACGTGCGTACCCTTCGAGATACCGGGTGCGAAACCGCTTAAGTGCAGATAGCGCGTGTCGAAGCCGTTTGAGTGCCTAATAACGAGGAAATTCCCCGCTGCGCGATCATTGCGAGTCACGCGACTAACAACACCGTCGGCAGTTGCTCGAATAGGGGTTCCTCTCGGTGCAGCGTAATCGACGCCTTTGTGTGCTCTCGTGTATCCGAGAATCGGGTGTTTTCGCGCGTTTGAAAAATTGGACGAAATCCGCTTGTAGCGTAATGGTGCCTTCAAGAACTGTTTCTGTATGGCCGAGCCGTCAGCTTCGTAGTGAAGTCCGTCGGTATGAAGGTACGCTTCATGAAGTTTACCGCGGTTGACGAAGTGCAATGCATATATGTTGCCGTCCTCAACGTGTTCATCGTCCACAAATATCTGATCGAAATAGATTTCAAATTCATCGTTCGGGTAGACGTTTCGCCAAAAATCAATGTCATACTCGAGAATCTGGGTAGCGCGTAAAACAGTCGCTTCTCTAATTCCGCCGCTGCGCAACGCTGCACTGATCGGCGACTCACCTTCGCGAATGACAACGTGTTTGTAGGCTGTAACGGTTTGGCGTTCGACGTCGGACGTCGTGATTTGGATGTCGGCTGAATAAACGTGGTACTCTCGAATCTGACCGTACGGGAGTGATTGCCCGATGGACACCAGACGACCATCGTGGGTCAATCGGGCGGTTAGTGACGCGCCGGGAATAAGTCGGTGTAGTTTTCGGCATTCACCTCGACAGGAAACAATACGGTTTATGTCTCGTTCGTCTGTGCCGAACGAAGTAAGCAGTCTGCCCAAAGTATCGCCGCGTTCGATTTGGTGTGACAGAAGGCGCGGAGCAAGCGGATGGTCGTAGTTTATCCGAGGCAACACAGGAATCTCAACTGGCTCGGATTCAGGTACAGCCTCTTCAATCAATACATCGGATGCGTCTGGTTCGTAGGTATCGAATGAAGGAAATTCGAGGTAGGCTTGTGCCGAAAGGAACACGACACACATGACGACGGCGCCGCAGGCTATGCGTATCGGTATTTTCCTAAGGAATGAAATAACGAACCTTACTCCTGTATACGCCGATTGGGCGTTCGCACGTTTCACCGCATTAGCACTCCCTGTGTCAACCGAGGCCTACATCCTTGTAGACGGCAAAATTACCGGACCACGGCTCGTGTAACAAGCACCCGTCAGATACGCAAGGTGACGCTTCCACAGTGGCGAAAGCACACCTCACCGTATGCGCGGTACGTCTATACATTCCGGTAAACGCGTTAGTATATCGAAATAATCTCTTACGCAATGTTTCTTTTATCCGAAAAAGACCTCTATTGATGCCTGACACTCTCAAAGATCTCGATGTTCGTGGATTGCTAGTGCAACGATCACACGAACAGGAATTCGACGAACACCTAGTTGGAGTATCGAGAACGGTGTATTGCGGATTTGACCCGACAGCGCCTAGTCTCCATGTAGGTAATCTGGTTCCACTCATGGCGCTCGGACGGTTCCAACGGAGCGGCCACAAGCCCATCGTACTAGTAGGAGGGGCGACGGGTCTTATCGGTGACCCGTCTGGTCGTGATGATGAACGCCAACTCAATCCGGCCGAAGTTGTACATGAATGGGCGAACCGGCTCCAGGAACAGACCAACCGGTTTGTAAGTTTCGAGGGTTCGAATGCTGCGTTGGTGGTGAATAACTACGACTGGGCAAGCAGTACAAGTTTGATTCAGTTTTTACGTGACGTAGGTAAACACTTTTCTGTCAACTCCTTAATCCAGCGCGAGGCAATCAAATCTCGTCTTGGACGCGAAGGCGGCGGTATTTCATACACAGAATTTAGCTACGCGTTGGTTCAAGCGCTTGATTTCCTCCAGTTGTATCGAGATTTCAATTGCACGATACAGGTAGGTGGCCAGGATCAGTGGGGCAACATCGTAAGCGGAATTGATCTGATTCGACGCGTGGAAGGAGGTTCAACTTATGGGTTAACTCTGCCACTCGTCGAACGCAGCGACGGCAAGAAATTTGGCAAGAGCACAGGTGGCGCAATCTGGTTAGATCCGAACTTAACCTCCCCCTATGCGTTCTACCAGTTTTGGTTGAACGTTGACGATTCGGACGTGCGTCCGTTTCTAAATTACTTTACGTACGATGACGTTGACACTATCAATGCGATCGCGGACGCTCATGAGGCGGAACCGTCCCGACGTGATGGGCAGCGCTATTTGGCATCGCAGATAACGGAACTTGTGCATGGTGTGTCGGGGTTGCGTTCCGCGGAGCGCATTACGAATGCACTATTTGGTGGGGACACTGATAGCCTCAATGCGGTTGATTTGGCGCAGCTAGAGCTCGATGGAGTAACCAGTACACAGGTACATGAGAACGACAGTCTTCTATATGGCTTGGTAGCGTTAGGGTTGGTCCCCTCCAAAGGGCGAGCGCGGCAACTTGTGCAGCAAGGCGGAATCACATTGAATGGCCGAAAAGTCAACGACGTTGACGAGCTGTTAGTAAGGTCAAATGCACTATTTGGGAAGTATCACCTGCTCAGACGCGGTAAGAAATCGTGGGCGTTGCTCGTGCATGTGGACGACTCGTCGAAATAGTTGCAACTCGTGTGGAAGCACCTATAATCACTCACCCCTTTGCCGAAGGCGGCAGGCACTGTTGCCCTCAGCGAACCGGGTCGCTCTTTAAAAATCAGAACAAGCCATTCGTGTGGGCGCTCGATTCACGTGAGCTTAGAGCACAAACCAAATCGCTTGCAGCTTGATTCTCTTTATTGAGGCTCAGGTGCGTAAGCAATCCAATCTTTGATTGAAGAGTTTGATCATGGCTCAGATTGAACGTTGGCGGCAGGTTTCATACATGCAAGTCGAACGGGGTTGACTCCTTCGGGAGTGCCAACCCAGTGGCGGACGGGTGAGTAACGCGTAGGAATCTACCTAGTAGTGGGGAATAACGCCAGGAGACTGGCGCTAATACCGCATACGACCTAGGGGTGAAAGCGGGGGATCTTCGGACCTCGCGCTATTAGAGGAGCCTGCGTTGGATTAGCTTGTTGGTGAGGTAATGGCTCACCAAGGCGACGATCCATAGCTGGTCTGAGAGGACGATCAGCCACACTGGAACTGAGACACGGTCCAGACTTCTAAGGAAGGCAGCAGTAGAGAATATTGCACAATGGGGGAAACCCAGATGCAGGCATGCCGCGTGTGTGAAGACAGCCCTAGGGTTGTAAAGCACTTTCGGTGGTGAAGAAAGCCGGCGCGCTAATACCGCGATCCGGGTAGACGTTAACCATTAAAGAAGCACCGGCTAACTCCGTGCCAGCAGCCGCGGTAAGACGGAGGGTGCAAACGTTAATCGGAATTACTGGGCGTAAAGCGCACGTAGGCGGATAGTCAAGTGGGACGTGAAAGCCCTCGGCTCAACCGGGGAATTGCGTTTCAAACTGGCTGTCTAGAGTGTAGTAGAGGAAAGTGGAATTTGCTGTGTAGCGGTGAAATGCGTAGATATGGCAAGGAACATCAGTGGCGAAGGCGGCTTTCTGGACTAACACTGACGCTGAGGTGCGAAAGCGTGGGTAGCGAACAGGATTAGATACCCTGGTAGTCCACGCCGTAAACGATGAGAACTAGCCGTAGGGTCCTTCGGGATTATGTGGCGCAGCTAACGCGATAAGTTCTCCGCCTGGGGACTACGACCGCAAGGTTAAAACTCAAATGAATTGACGGGAGCCCGCACAAGCGGTGGAGCATGTTGTTTAATTCGATGCAACGCGAAGAACCTTACCACCTTTTGACATCCACGGAATCCCTCAGAGATGAGGGAGTGCTTTTAGAACCGTGAGACAGGTGTTGCATGGCTGTCGTCAGCTCGTGTCGTGAGATGTTGGGTTAAGTCCCGTAACGAGCGCAACCCTTGTCCTTATTTGCCA
>JAGWBO010000077.1 GCA_021295855.1 Pseudomonadales bacterium
GTCGCGTTTAACAACACAATGATGACGACGATCGCGCCTGCCAACGCTATCCAACCGGCTTGTCGCGCGACCGCGCCAGTTTCGTTAGCACGCCCCGCACCATAAAGCTGTGCAACCGTCGGGGTCAACGCGAAAAGTAAGCCCGACGTGAGCAACATCGTCGGCCAAAAAAGCGACGCCCCCAAGCCGACACCGGCCAGATCTGCGGCACTCACGCGCCCGGCAAACATCATGTCAATGATTGACATACCCATCTGCGACATTTGCGTCAACACGATTGGTGCGCCGAGCACTGACAATGCCTTCAACTCGCTGCGCGCGGTCCGCACTGGTGCCTTTAAGCCTAGCTCAAAGTCCGGGACGCGAGTGTCGTTGGCGACGTCGCCGTCGCTTTCAGTAGCCATAAGAAACGAAATCAGAAAGTGGCACGCATCTCAATATGCGAACGCGAGACAGTGCCGAGGGAAAGAAGAAACGCAATTATCGTAGGATTTAAAACTAGTGGCGAAGATACTTCATATGGATGAAGAATCGCTAATGACCATTTAGATCAAAACCGAAAACTAATGCGATTGAGGAGTTACTCTTGTCTCTAATTCGCCGACTTGGCGCACGCCTTAAGATGCAAACTCCTTCGCAATCTAGAGGTCTAAGACAAAGATTTTCGAATCGAACCTTAGAGTGAAGCTTCTAATTTCTGCCACTGTCATCGCTTTGTTACTGACTTCGAACGGGTGCGCTACGTCGATTCGCTACAGAGCGTTTGCCTGCAATGATCTTCACGCCGAACTTAAGCTCGCGATCGTGGAGCGCGACTCACACATTCGGGAACAAAACGACGCACGGTCCAGAGACATCTGGTCGAACTTGTTCTTCTTCCCGGGCTCAGGAGCGATTAATAACGACCACGATCACGAAGTCGCGGAGAGCAAGGGAAAGGTTATTGCGATTGAACGCGAACTAGAAGATAGGTGCGCTACGAGTACGAACTAGATTCCACTGCTAAAACCGTAGAGGACTGTCCGAACGTTCAAAGGTTCAGTTCTTAATTAAAGCTAGCATCAACGACCGAGCAAGCGTCGACCATATACTCTAGTCTCTCAACTGCAAAAGGCTCGTCGCGCTTCCAGCCGGACCGAAAGGTCAGAATGTATTTGTAAGCGTCAATTCAAAACATCGTGTCCACCAACTCCACCTCACTAGCTCACAGTGACCGCATCCATGATGAACTCGTTCAGGACATTCGTTCCTGGGACGAGGAATCGGAACATCGAACTGGAACTGATGGCGATCGCCGCACATCGGAAGCCTTGGTTGAGCGATTGGTTAATGTTGAGGTATCAGCACGAATCGTCGATTTCCCGTTTCAGCGTCGCGTCCCGGTGGACTGTTTTGTTGAGGTCAGTGGTGATCGTATTGAGGGGATCCCGCTATTTGATGGTGGGGAGACCGATGGAATCCTTGAAGCGTCATTGGTAAATTGCGGTGAGAACGGCCCGATTGGATTCGGCCAAGCCGGAGCTAGTGGCGGACCGGACAACTTTCAGTTGCTGAAACACCGAAACGGTAACACACATCAAGCATTGATCGGTATCGCTCGAAGTGCGACACCAGGCATCGCGATGCTTAATGCCGATTCCTTCACACAGCCCTTTGGCGTATCCGTATTGATCGTGGACGGCGCACACGAACAGCAACTGCTAGCCGGTGCGGAAACTAACGCCGTAGTGAGACTCAATGTGAGCTTCGACATCGAACAATCCTCCGCGACGAACGTTGAGGTCCGAATCAAAGGTCAACGCACAGATCTAGACCCACTGGTGGTCATGACTCCCAAAAGCTCGTGGTGGACGAGTACGGCCGAGCGTTGCGGTGGCATTACGGCGTGGTTGGCTTGCATTCGAGAATTGGCAAGAAACCAACCTGATCGAGACGTCATATTTACGGCTAACACCGGGCACGAGCTAGGTCACGTTGGTCTCGAGTACTTCCTCGATCAGAACGCTGGCTTGGCGCGCAACGCTCACGCATGGGTGCATCTAGGCGCGAATTTCGCCTCGACCGGCTGTCAGATTCGCATGCAGTATTCAAACGAGAGATTGAGAGCCAGCTTCGACAAGCACTTGACGGAACACGAAGTTCAGATCGCCGGCGAAGTTAGCGGTGACACAAGACCTGGTGGTGAGGCCCGAAATATCTTTGATGCCGGTGGTCACTATGTCTCGATGCTGGGTTCTAACCGGCTGTTCCACCATCCTGACGATCGCATGATCAACAATGTTGACTTGCTTGTAGCCACACGTACCACAAAGGCGGTTATGGGGCTTGTGAAGGAGCTAAGCAGCGCTAAGGATTAAAGGTTGCTGAGCTAAGCCAACTCGCCTTTTGATCCGAGTTTCTTCCCCAGCGCGAATCCCGCGATTGCGACAGCGGGATGACGAGTCACCGCGAATCCGATAGCCGCAAATGCTGCCCCAACTACCCAACCACGTAGTTGCGGACTGCGCGCTTCGTTCTTAGTCGCTCGCGTAACGGTGTGTTCGCAGTTATTTTTGAATGGGTTGTATCGATCGTGATTGTCATTCAGCGCATTCATCAGTGTACGATCACGTACTTCTTGTCGGAGGTTCGCAGGATAAACCGATTTATTCTTGCTGAACTCATCCAATGTCGAGGTATGTCGACCTCGCAACGGCGTATTGTGTAGGACCCTTCCATCTTCCATTACGATGCCGCGATGCATGAACACACCTTTGCGTCTTGAAACGATGTCACCCGGCTGATACAAAGTAATTCCCGTCTGACGAATAGTCCTGTTACTGCTATTTTGGCAAAATTCCAACGAAAACACAATGCTCGCACAAACTGTGTTCTAATCGTAGTCGACCTAACGACACAAGCGGATACGAACCAACGCGTCCGAATCGTACAGAAGCACCGGAATTCGCGCCTCGACTATTTGTAAGGTGAGCCGTCCTTGTGCGTGAATTCACCCCCGTACCCTCGGTCTTTCACTTGCATGTCGATGTCCGGGTAGTCGACATCGTCATCGTCACGTCTGCTCCCAACTTCCAGGTAGATCACAATATCGTTGGTGCTATTCACCAAATGGTGCCCGTTAGCGGCACCGGCGACAAATCCCGCGCACATCCCAGGTTCAAGGACTGTCTCACCCGCATCTGTGACCAACGTCGGTTGCCCTTGAAGAATGTAGATGAACTCGTCTTCGGCGCTATGCCAGTGCCTCTGCGAAGACCAAGTTCCTGCAGGTATTGTGACTAAGTTGACGCCGAAATCTAAAAGACCGAAGGCATCCCCAAGCGGGTTCTTTGCACGTTCGGCACAAGGCTTATCAAACGGATCTGGATAGCCGCTGCCAATTCGCGCAGACACCGAATCGGCGGTAACAGCTATAGGCTTCGATTCTTCCATGGGCACTCTCGATCAACGGCATGCATCTAATTACACAAATAGGAAGTGATCGAGAAACAACCAGCAAGCAAGCGATATGAGTTTTTCCCAGTTCCATGCAGAGGTACTAGCCGAACTCGACGCAATAGGTCGACCTCAACTTGCAGCACATGTCCCAAAAGACCGCCGATCCGACATGGAATACTCAGGGGTACGCGTACCCGATCGAAGAAAACTAAGCCGTAAAGGATTCTCGTTTTCCAACCGATCGGAATCGGAAGTCATCGCAATTTGGAATGACCTTTTTATGCGCTCCCCAAATGGAGACGTTCTCTTTTGTGCGTTGGACTACCTGCGTTTTCGTGTGCCGAAACGCGTTTCTCCGGACCTCTGGTCGATTATTCGCGAATGGGTTCAGCGAGTAGACAACTGGGCGCACTCAGACGAACTAAGTTGGATTTATTCGTACGTGCTCGAAGCGAACTTTGACGAAGTACTCCCCGACCTCATCGAATGGAACAAGACGAACGATCTCTGGCCTAAGCGCATTTCCATCGTCAGTCTCATCCACTATACCGGCAAAAACGCTGTCTTTCTAACACCAGGCGTGATGCTACCAATGGTCGAAAGGTGTATTGACGATCATCGTTACTACATGCAAAAGGCAACTGGTTGGGTTCTCCGTGAGATGCATCGAGCGTATCCCAACGAGATTGAGGAATTCCTAACCACGCATCTAACACATATAGGAAGCGATGCGCTCAGTAGAACCGTCGAACGAATGCCGCAAGATCGCCGCGGGTGGTGGCGAGATCAAAGGAAAGCCTCGCTAGAACATGCCGGTAGTGATTAGTCTAGAGGTATATAGTGATGCACTACAGGCGAGATCAATCACGTTCCATCTCGAGTCTCCGACTCGTATTTCGAAATCATCTCGTCGCTTAGTTCCCAAAGAATCCTACCGTTCGTTGCATCGCTCGCATGCGTTGATATGGATTTCTCCTGCATGCAATGTAAGTACATTCCCGTCCTTCGTTCAGCATCCGGTGAACACGCAAGATAGATGATCGGTCCGATCGCAGCCTCGGGTGAGCGAAAAAGCGTTCTCATGAACGGTCCGATGAGCCACTGAATCGACTGTGGCGCTTCTCGCGCGATTTTTGTTGCGACTGCTCCCGGACAAAGACTATGAACAGCCACGGATACCGTGTCGGACGGATTTAGCCGTTTCGACAGTTCGCAGGCGTAAGCACACAACACCATCTTGCTAATGCCGTAATGGAGCAAGGCTTCTTTCCTGCCGAACTCACGAAAGGTTCCGAGGTCGCGGAAGTCAAAAGATTCGCCTGCGCGATGGGCTTCGGAGGATACGAAAATCACCCTTGGTACAGCGGCGGATTCCACAGCGTTGGCAGGATTAATGAGGCCGTACTCGAGGAGTCTTTTGACCAAATATCGATTCGCGAGAAAGTGGACCGCAAACATCGTTTCATAGCCTTGCTCCGACCTTCTAGCGGAGATCGTGCTCAATCCGGCATTGAATATCGAGATATCGATTCGCACACGTTGTTCGCGCAATACGTCACACAGCTGCCTGACAGAATCCAGGTCGGCAAGATCGACATGGATCGCTTCGACTGCGCCAGAACCGGTAAGTTCCTTAATCTCTTCGCAGATCTCGGATATTCCCGTGCGACAAGCCAAGATGACTTTTGCGCCTCTCCCGGCTATGTCAATCGCGACGGCTTTACCTATCCCACTACTTGCGCCTGTAATGAGGCATGTCTTTCCTTCAAGCCGAACCGAGCTCGGTATCGGTTCGATTGAATTTCGACTAGTCAGTCGATCGTAGAAGATGGTCGCAAGCGCGTTTCGTATCGTGCCGTCAAATCGTCGCATACCTTATCTCGGCGTACTCAACTTTCTCGGATTCAAAATTAGGACTCTACCGGAATGTTGAACACATTTCGATAGAACCCAAACTCTCGCTCAATGACTGATGCGCGATCATCCGCGTGTGCGACAGTTGCCATCAAACCTGCTCGAGCCAAGCGACTCAAGTAGCGATTGCCCTCCGCTTTATAGAACGGTTCTTTAGGTGAGCCAGGAAAGTTCAGTGAGGTACCCGCGGACTTGAGACTCATACAAAACTCATCCCAAATCCGCCCTGACACGACACGCTCGGAAGCGATGTCGGCAAGTGTTCGACCTCGCAGATTTGACAAAAATCGGGAGCACGCTTTAAAGATCGCTAGCAGCGAAAACCCGATTTTTCTCATGCTTGTTGACTCTATGTGTGACTCTGCCTTTCGGCAGGCGCTCGGCGGCTAACTTACTTACTTCAGCTGGTACCAGCTCGAAGTTGCCTTATTTCAGTGCACGGATACCGTCAATGGCGCTATATAGGTAGGAACTTTCAGTCTGTGCACCGATGCAATCGCCATAGGTGAGTTCGGTTGTTAGAACAAAATTCGGACGAAGTACCCAAGCGATCCGACCTTTCATCGCATGGTGCACCCGCGTGAGGACGTTGCGTCCAATGGTCTCGTCGTCTTCGAATACGTATTCAAACTTTAAATTTGAAATCCTGATTGCCCGATACACCTTCACGCTTTCATCCAGGTCAAGGGTCAAGCGTGTGATGCGCCTAGCGGATGGATCAACATCAAAGCGAACGCTAAGCTGGTCCGCATTCAATATGCGGTCTTCAGGTCGCATTTTCTCGAAAAGCAGTGCTGAAGGCTTCGCAACGTACGTCACGTTCGACTCGCTACGTTCTACGACGCGAACGGAGCTTAGGTTGACCGGAATGATCTTAGGAACGAGACGAGCCTCACCCAATGGATACGGGTATTCCGTGAAGTCCCGGTGTCCGCGCTTCCAAGCGGGTGGTTCAGCGTCCTCGCTCTCTTCCGATGGTATTTCCAGGATACCCAGGTCGGGATCAAAACGAGTTTTCTCGTGCAGCTTTTTCCGAACGAAGAGCGCCCCGAACCTACCCGCAACATCCATGTCGACGGGACAGGCATCGTAGACCTCAACACCACTTGAACGAAGGGCATCCTCGGCTAACTCTCGTTCGTATGACGAGAGATGCGCCAAGCTGAATTCTGTTTCCGCGATCCCTCGCAGGATCTGCTTCTCTTCCGTGGAGGCGTATTGAAATGTAGCAGGGTCACCGAAATTGAAAGCTGTTGAACTATTCTCCACCTTTGACTCCGATCCAATAACTTCAGAACTCCAAGACGCGGAGGCGCACAGGATCACAATAAACGCAATGATTCCGGCAAGGCACGATCGAATCCCAGCCAAAGTACGTCCCGTCCATTCGGTTACGGCTGCGGTATTTGGGAATTTGTTCAATATTCGACCTCAATCGGATCACGCTGCACCAGAAGATTGTCTGTATTTCAATGCGCTCTAAATTTTCGACACCAGCAGAAAAACATCATCTCGATCAAATCCTAAAATAATCTTCACTCGATATCTGGCGTATCGCCACCTTATGTCCAGTCTAGATACAACGAACAATGACGCGCCTCAAGACCCTCAGTTAGTCGACAACCCGCTTTACGTAAGGCGAAAGGAGCGCGCTGAAGCTGATAAACCGCCGTCTCGCGGTTCACCTTTAGGTGCTGTCGCAGCGTCCCGTAGGCCAGGTACAAACAGCCGCAAGGAGCTGGCCGACAGCATTCTCGCTGAAGACGGAGATCTTGTCGCAGGCAGGTTTGGAACGGTCTGGTACAAACCGGTGACTGTTTGTGGGATTGATCTAAAACTCGAGCCACTGCAACCGAGTATCGGTACGGTCGTCCACGGTATGGATCTAGCAACCGACTTGGACAATCCAGAAGTAGTGACGTTCGTCAGGCAACTTTGGTTGCAGCGACGAGTTATCGCATTTCGCGGACAAGAGCATCTAACCCGTCAACAGATGGTTCAGTTTGTCGAACGTTTCGGGATCGTCGGCATGCCCTTTGGCGAGAAGGATCACGTGCCAAACTCCCCGTATGACCTGAACCAACAGGTCAGAGACAACGACATCCCGAACTTGCTGGTGTTGCCTTCCGATGCAACAGTACCGAACATCGCAAGCGGCTGGCACGCGGACGCTACGTGGCAGAAAAAACCTCCTATGGCATCTGTATTGATTTGTAGGGAAGCTCCTCCAGTGGGTGGCGACACGTGTTTCTGTGATTGCTACAGCATGTGGGAAGGATTGTCCAAAGCCACCAAAGAACGCGTCGCGAACCTAAAAGCCGTACACATCGGTAGCGTAGGTCATCAAATGGACGGCAAGACACCCGTTTCGGTTCACCCCGTGCCTCGTACCCACCCAGAGACTGGCCAGACTAGCTTGTACGTCCAGCAAGGCTTTGTGAAAAAGTTCGCGGACGAGCACAACATTCCCCAAGACGAGCAACGAGCTCTGTTACGCGAAATGAAGTCCCAGGAAGGTCGTCCAGAATTTACCTGCCGCGTGAAATGGGAACCAGGCACGATTGCGATGTGGGATAACCGATGTGTACTGCATTCAGGTAGTGGCGACTATTGGCCGCATCGGCGCTTTATGGAACGCCTCACAATTCTCGATGCAGACGAGTCAAGGCGGGTCCCTTATTACAGACCGACTTAGGTCGAC
>JAGWBO010000078.1:0-444 GCA_021295855.1 Pseudomonadales bacterium
GCCCGAATGAACGTGAATGTCCCGGAAATGTCGTCATCGGTTACGATCAGAGGAACTCCTACTTTGTCGTGAACGTAGAAGTCGATTTCACCCAGTTGCTCTTCGATACGTTCATTGGTCCATCCTTCAAATGGTCGTCCGAGGTATACGCCGATTATTTTTCCGACGACGCCAGCGTAAACACGTTCTGAATAATCGGCTGGAAGCATGGTTTCTCCTGACTAAGGTCCGCGGATAAGATTGAAGGTATATCCCTTGAATTATTAGCAGGAGACCGTGCTATGTCCGACAATCTTCAAAACGCATATGAAACCCTTTCCACTAGAATCGGTGAGTCGTCGGCTCCGACCGATTGGTTCGAAGTCACGCAGGATCGGATCAATGACTTCGCAGATGTAACGATGGATCACCAATGGATTCACATCGATGAAGACCGATCGAAAG
>JAGWBO010000078.1:488-16125 GCA_021295855.1 Pseudomonadales bacterium
CGATCGGTTGTTGAAACCGGTCCTCGACTCGAAGGACAGAAGTTAATGATTAACTATGGCTTTGACAAAGTACGGTTTCCATCTCCCGTACCCGTCGGCGCGAAGATACGTACTCATAGCACGCTAAAAAGGGTCGAAATCAAGGGTGGAATGATCGAAACCATGAACGAGATTGTTGTCGAGGTCGAAGGTCAAGAAAAACCTTGTTGCGTCGCTGAAAGCTTGGGTCGATTGGTTTTTTAGGTTGCCTTATTGCAGAACCGACATTAGTTCCTCGATTGGTCAGCTCAGATTGATCTTGAGTACATGAAGTCTGCGGTCACGTATAAGAACGTCCGGATATGGGACGGCCAAGGCGACACCTATCGACCAGAGGCGTCTGTGACAGTTGAAGACTCGCGAATCGTGGGACTGGGCTTGGAAAGCTCACAGGCTAAGGACTGCGCTGGATTAACGATCGTTCCCGGATTAATTGACAGCCATGTTCACATGGTGCTGGATCCTTCAATTCTTGATGTCGGTAAGCAACTCGCACAGTCGGATGATGACATACGAAAGAAAATGCCAGGTCGAGCAGAGAACATGCTTAAAGCTGGTATTACATGTGCGCGGGACCTCGGTGGTGGAAATTGGCTTGAACTCGAACTACGAGATCAGATCGCTCGAGGGGAAATTCCGGGACCACGATTGATTTGTGCCGGTCGACCGATTACGTCGGTAGAAGGTCATTGCCATTTCTGGGGTGGTGAAGTACACGATGTTTGCGAGGCACGCCGGCTTGTTGATCAAAACGACAAACACGGCGTCGACTTGATCAAGATCATGGCGACGGGAGGTATGTTTACCGCTAAGAGCCATCCTGGACGGGCCCAATTCACGCAAGACGAGCTTTCCGAGATAATCGCCTATGCGCACGATCGAGATTTTGCTGTTGCTGCACATTGCCATGGGACCGAAGGTATCGCGAATGCCGTGTACGCTGGAGTAGATACCGTCGAGCACTGTTCTTGGATGGACAGGGATGGCAAACGAGGTGACTACCTGCACGATGTTGTGATCGAGATGGCGTCGCGCAATACGTCGGTTTCGCCGACCGTGAATGGCAATTGGTCAAGATTTATGCAGTTCAATAAGGCGCATCTTGGAGTCGTACGACAACAATTTCGCGAAATGAGAGCCGCAGGCGTTCGGTTTATCGCGTCGACAGACGCTGGCATCCCAAACGTCACACACCACGATCTACCAAGAGCATTACCTGTGTTTGCGCAGTATGCAGACATGCGACCCATAGATGTTCTACGAAGCGCAACAAGTGAGGCAGCTTGTGCACTTAATATTCACCACGAAACAGGCACGGTCAAGGTCGGGAACATGGCCGATTTGGTGTTTGTTGAAGGCGATCCATTAACGGACTTAAGCGTCCTACAGCACCCTACATGCGTCATTGCGCGCGGAATCGAATATCCCAGTTAGGAGATTGACGACATGGAATTTAGAGCAGAAGTCCAATCGTTCATCAGTGAAAACTGTCCGGAGAGCATTCGGATTGGCAAGCTTGGTCAGAAAAGTACTTCGAACGTGGTTGGTCAGCGCCGACATGGCCGACCAAATATGGCGGAGCAGGATTAGATAAACCTGAAATCGCTATTCTTCAGGAAGAGCTGCGTAAGAACCACGCGGTTGTTGGTGTGGGTGGCATGGGTCTGACGATGATTGGACCGGCATTACTCGAGTATGGCACTGAAGAACAGTGCATGCAACATTTGCCGAAGATTGTCCGTCAGGAGATCGTGTGGTGCCAAGGGTATAGTGAACCAGGCTCAGGTTCTGATTTAGCCAGTCTCCAGACACGTGCGGTATCGGATGGTGACGACTACATCATTAATGGATCGAAGATCTGGACGTCAGGTGCGGATCATGCTGATTGGATGTTCTGTCTGATTCGTACGGATCCAGATGCGCCGAAACACGAAGGCATTAGCTTCATCTTGTTCGACATGAAGACTCCTGGCGTGAGTGTGAAACCGATTCTGCTGATAAGTGGCGCTTCGCCATTCTGTCAAACATTTTTGGATGACGTCCGCGTACCTAAGAGCCATATCGTGGGTGAGGTGAATAAAGGCTGGACAGTCGCAAAACGCCTTTTGCAGTATGAACGGACTTCCATAGGCGGAATTGGCGGTGGTGGCGGTGGACCGCGAGCCAAAACGCTGGACGAGATTGCGAAAGAATGTGCGGGGGAAAACGATGGGAAAATCGCTGATCCAGATTTACGTGACCGGGTTACCCAACATCGAATCAACGACCATGTGTACGGTTTGACAACTCGCAGATCGGGCGAAGAAAGTCGAGCCGGTGTAGCGCCGACTTTTATGTCCTCGATGTTCAAGTACTACGGTACCGAGCAGAATAAGAACCGCTACGACCTTCTAGTCGAGATGATGGGTGTGAACGGTCTCGGATGGTCCGGTGATGAATTCGACCAAGCGGATTTGGGTGTCACGCGGCAGTGGTTACGTTCGAAAGCTAATTCAATTGAGGGTGGCACTTCCGAAGTTCAGTTGAACATCATCGCTAAACGCATTCTCGGATTACCCGACTGAAGCAATTCGTAGGGTTGCTCTCGACACCACCCGAGTCGACTTCGACAGTACGCTCGTGTAGATAGTCGTGGCAAATTCGACTGTGTCCCGCCTTTCCGTAATTCTGGAAAAGCGAATTCGCTCGCCGTTTGCGTTCCTCGTGATCGTCAGCATTGCGATGCCGATAGGTATGTCCGTATGGCAAGCATTGCTCAACAACTACGCTGTTGAACAGATCGGTATCAACGGCTTTGAAAACGGCGTCATGCAGAGCATACGTGAGATTCCTGGTTTTCTTGCGTTTACGTCAGTCTTCATCCTGTTCATTTTGCGAGAGCAGGTCTTCGCGGTTATTGCCTTAGCCGTGTTTGGCTTGGGAATCGCGATAACGGGGCTTCTGCCGACGGTATACGGACTCTATTTCGCAATCGTACTGATGTCGATTGGATTTCACTATTTCGAGACGGTACGTCAGTCACTATCTCTTCAGTGGTTACCAAAGCGCGTAGCTCCGCGACTCCTTGGCGCGTTAATCTCTGTAGGATCAATTACTGCGTTCTTCACTTTCCTAACCGTGTTCGCGCTCGTAAAGTGGCTGAATTTCGACTACGCCGCGATCTATGCGATCGCCGGCGGTCTCGTGCTGGTACTCGCTGTCTTTCTTGCTGTGGTTGCCCCTCGCTTTAACTCTCGCGTAGAGCAGCGTAAACAGATTGTGCTACGAAGCAAGTATTGGCTCTATTACGGACTAACTTTCTTATCTGGCGCACGTAGACAGATATTCGTGGCGTTTGCGGGCTTTTTGCTTGTGCAACGGTTCGGTTTCTCAGTTGCCAATATGACGGCGCTACTACTCGTCAATCATCTCGTAAACGCGATAGCGGCTGAGCGGATTGGTGCTTGGATAGGAAAGATAGGGGAGAGACGTGCGCTTACCGTCGAATACGTTGGCCTCGCAGTTATCTTTAGCTGCTATGCATTTGTCGAGACCGCTTGGGTAGCGGGATTGCTGTACGTACTCGACCACTTCTTCTTCGCGATGGGTATTGCGATAAAGACGTACTTTCAGAAAATCGCTGAACCAGCAGACATTGCGTCAACCGCAGGGGTTTCGTTTACGATCAATCACATTGCGGCGGTAATCATCCCCGTTATCCTTGGTAGCCTTTGGCTCGAATCACCCGCGGCAGTCTTTCTCGTTGGAACCGCGTTCGCCGTGTGTTCGCTCGCACTGGCGCAGAACATCCCCAATTCGCCTGCACAGGGCAACGAAGTTCAGGTTGCGCCTTCATTCCTTCGCGCACGAACGAATCCATAGCCAAATAGCGTCATCAATGCCATGAGTTCACTCCCACTTGCCGACATCACGGTACTCGATCTGACCATCGCACGTGCAGGTCCGACAGCGGTTCGGCTATTAACTGATTGGGGCGCAAACGTCATTAAGGTTGAACCCCCACCAGCTAAAACCGGGTCGATTACTGGTGGTAGATTCGGTCCGGATGAACAAAACCTTCACCGTAATAAGCGTGGTTTGTGCATCAACCTAAAACACGAAGAAGGCCACGCGCTGTTCGTAGAAATGGTCAAACACGCTGATGTGGTGGTTGAAAATTTTCGAGCGCCTGTAAAACACAGGTTGAAAGTCGACTACGACACATTGAGACAGTACAACGAGCGGTTGATTTACGCGAGTATTTCAGGATTTGGTCAAGACGGTCCCTATAGCGACCGACCCGGTGTCGACCAGATTGTCCAAGGCATGTCGGGGTTGATGTCGATTACGGGTCATCCTGGCGGCGGTCCGGTCCGGGCTGGAATTGCGATTAGCGATACAACAGCAGGCATGTTTCTCGGTCAAGGCATCCTTTTGGCGTTGATTCAACGAGAAAAAACCGGCGAAGGGCAGTGGGTTCACACATCTCTTCTCGAGGGGATGCTTTGTAAACTCGATTTCCAAGGCGCTCGTTTTACGATGCTGGGCGATGTTCCAAAGCAACAGGGAAACAACCATCCGACGAACTTTCCGATGGGTACGTTTCAATGTCAGGACGGATATGTAAACATTGCAGCGCCCACTGAACGCATGTGGGTGAATTTTTTAGATGCGATTGAGGACACATCGTTACGAAACGATGAACGCTTTCATTCACCTCGCGATCGTATTAAAAATCGAAGCGAGCTCGAAGTCGCGATTAATGAAGCGTTAGTCGATTTCTCCGTCGATACACTCGTTGAGAGATTGAATGCGAACGGCGTACCTTGCGGACCGATATTCGACGTGGGAGAGGGCTTTACCAATCCGCAAGCAAAGCACCTGAAAATGGTGAAAGCGGCGCCTCACAAAGAACTCGGCGATGTTAGCTTAATCCGGACACCTATCAACATGTCAGGCCACCCGCATGAAGATACGTTTGATCGTGCAGCACCTAGTCCTGGCGAGCACACGCGCGAGGTGTTGATGGAGTTCGGGGTAGCAGCCGATCGTATCGACGCACTCTACGACGCCGGTACGATCGGTTGAGTCTAATATTGAGTTAGTGCTGCGACAATCTCGTCAACGCATGCTTCGGCCTTCTCACGCATCTCGTCGTCGGTCGCATCCTGAATCGGATGCGGAACGAAGACGCACTTCGCGTCATCCATGCCTAGAGCTTGCGCTTGGGTTTCTGCCGCGTCTTCAAACTCAGTCGACGCGATGCTTACCGCAGGGATCCCTTGGATTTCAAACCAAACCGTGTCATGCAAACTGCACGTGGTACAGGATCCTCAGTCAGCCAACCCTTCGACAACTAAGTCGGCGTTCGCTTTGATATTCTGGCGAACATCGGTTGGCGCTGGCTTTGTGAATGTCGGTTTCTCAAAACGCTTAACCTCTAACTTCGGATAGCGTTCTGCCAACAGTTCCTCCAAGCGATCCAACAAGATGTTGCCTCGCGGCTTCCTTATGTCTAGTAGCGCGAGCCGACCTTCGAGGCGCTCTGGACGCGTCGTAATCGAACGGACAACTGGTTTCCGTTCGTCGGTCGGATCAAGAATAGTGTTCATGCATAACCTCCTTGAAGTTCACATGCCAATTTTGCGCGACACTGGGATTGATCCCATGCTGCCGCTCGCCCAACCGTGAAACACGGCTGAGAATTTACCCGCTTCAGATCCCGCAACCACGATATGGATGCGATCTTCCGATGCGAATTTTGGTATTGGACGAGATAGTTCGGCTTCCGTCATATTCTTCACGGCTTCGGGTGGGAAGCCGACGCCACTCGTCGCATCTGCAATAAGCTCGCGCATCGGTACGCTCGACACCTCCTGAATGCGTGCTCGTATATCAGCCTTGCTCCAGCCATCTCTTTGGATCGTATCGACGTGCTCGGGACTGATTACAAGGATAGTGTCGCCAGCGCGATGCGCTTTGACATGCTGAGACGCCCGCATAGAGAGTGCAAAACTGCCGACCAGTGCTTCCGCTGAACGCGATGTTTGATCGATTACCTGTGCCGGACCACTTGACATCGCAAATATTGAGACGACTGAATCTTCAGCCTCAAAGCCTCGTTCGACATGGAGCGGTTCCCACGGACTACGCTCTTCCCATTCCGGAAAGCACATAGTGAACTTCATCGGATTACCTAGCGTTGAACGTTCAGTTCCACCAGGTTTCGCGCCACCAATGTTGCGAACGGCAAGCCGAACTGCGCGTCCTATCGCTGCGTTCGCGCGCGTTCCTTGTCCGAGAGCGGACAGTCTCATGTTCATATCCAATGCGTGTCGAACTGGGCCGTTCAGAATCATGATAGGTGTAGCACCCATCGTGGTCGCAAACACACCGTGACAGTTGAATTCATCGGTGCACATAGCTTCAATTGAGGCAATGACAACCGGGAGGTATTCCGGTTTGCATCCCGCCATCAAGGCATTGATAGCAATCTTTTCAACCGTAGCAGGAGCTAGATTTGGCGGGATCGTAGCTACGACATCCTGTGGTTCCCGTGTAATCGCACTGAGCATCCGAATAACACGTTCAGGTGTTGGGGGAACCACGGGCAAGCCGTCAGTAAATCCTTGATCGAACAGGAACTCGTGGACGTCATCGTGCGACGCAATTTCGATTCGACGCGCGCGCAACGGACTGTTCTCGGCTTCGGCGCGCAATCTTTCGGCGATTATCGGATCTTGCGTTAGTGATCCACAACCCGGTCGCCAGTCGGGCAATTCATCCCAGTTAATGTCGACAGTACCTACGTGTTCACTATATAGGTCTTGCCACTCGGATTTTTCGAAGCCGATCACCTCTTTGACGGGCTCGCCCGAATCATCAAGCAGCATCGCATGTGGTACGGTTTCAAGGTCGTAAGCGAACGACACGATCAACGTCGAGTCATCAAGTACAGGTGCCGTTAAATCGTGATTCTTGGCTAGAAGTTCGTTGCCATCCGAGGTTTGCCCAACGAGGAGCACATCGGCATCACCTTGTTGGTGCGCAGCTTCTAGGAGCGGCGCAACGAGATTGCAGGTTGGGCAGTCTTCTTTAACGAAACACAGAAGGGTTTTCGAACCTGTTGGTACGCTATGGTCCGTGCCACCGAGATCCGTGAGTGTGAACGGTTGCACTGCTGTCATGATGGAGACCTAGTGAACTTCAGCTGCGTCTCCCCATGCTTTCTTCAATCGATCGAAACTAAAGCCATCTTCCTGCGCAGCATCAATAATCACGCGTTCGCGACGCGCTATGGCTGCAGCGGCGTCCGGGACTTCGTGTGCTACCTCATTAGGGATGACCACTGCGCCGTGTTGATCGGCGTGAATCAAGTCGCCGCTTGTAACTCGCATGCCTGCGACGTTGATTCCGCCACCATAGGTGACAGGATGCACAAATGCATGAGAGGGACCGATGCGATCGGCAAGCATTTGAAAACCAGGTGCGATATCCGGTATGTCGCGGACACTACCATCTGTGATCAATCCGACACATCCTAAACCACAATGAATGTTGCTGTTAACCTCACCCCAAAACGACCCGTAACCACGTGACTCGCCATCTAGATCCTGAATCACAATGATGGCAGGTTTCGGGCCGTCGTCAATATACTGGTAGTAGCCGTGTTGAAGGTCGCGTGCGGCTTCTCCACGTACGTCCGACGGATGCATCGCTCGTATGCACGCGGTGCGCGCATAGCCAACCATGCTTCCAAGCTCGGGACGCGTGCAGACTAGGGGATTCGTGGTGTACCCGTAGCCACGACGTTGCGGTACCACCGACTCTAGTGCGTTACATACCGTTGGCGTATCGAGTTCTTTGAGTTGCTCGATTAGATCGTCAGCGATCGTCGTCATTTGGAGATTTTTCCTTGTGTGGTAGTGTGTGAAAGTGCGATTATGTTAGCGATTTAATGTTGCGAAACTGAATGATCGACTACTGTCCTGTTATTGCATTAGAAGAGGTTGGCATTATGCGGGTGTTAGTAAAATTGCGCGCGGCTATCAAGTGGGTGTTTAGCTCAGCTGGGAGAGCGGTGGCCTTACAAGCCACAGGTCGCAGGTTCGACCCCTGCAACACCCACCACGTAGGAACACCACGATTTTAGGTCGAGGTCAATCACTTCGGAGCGGTAGTTCAGCTGGTTAGAATACTGGCCTGTCACGCCAGTGGTCGCGGGTTCGAGTCCCGTCCGCTCCGCCATTTGATCTTTAACCTATTGTTCTATTAGATTTTTAAACGAATTCTATCGACGTCTTAGTCGAACTACTCTAGAGAATCGTAAGTTCGTACCGGGTTCCTAATAGATAGGTATTTTTCGACTTTGCGAAAGGCTCAATCATGAATCCCGTAGCTAAACTCTCTCTACTCCCTCTCACGGTCTCTTCTCGAGGTCGCGCATATGCCAGTAAATACGCAGGAGTTGCGGCTGGAATTGGTCTTTCAAAACTCGGTGCGACCTATATGGAGGTACCGCCGGAGAAGGCGTCTTGCCATGTTCGTCATTCTGGAAGGTAAGGGCCGGTACCGGTTTGGATCTACAGTCTACGACGTTGAAGCCGGCGACGTCTTAGGTGCACCACGCGGCGGTACGAAATTCGCGCACAAGCTCACCAACACTGGATCTACAACGCTCAAGTATCTAGCAATCTCGACAATGGCAAAAACGGACGTCTGCGAATATCCTGACAGTGGTAAGTTCGCAGTTGGAACGCGAAACGAAGACGGTCCTGATGTCTTTCGATATATTGGTCGCGCGACCGACCCACTGGACTACTGGGATGGTGAGCCAGACAGCGCATTGTGAAGTGTCTGAGGCTCTGCACCAAGTGTGCCTCGTTAGATAGTTTCATTTGTGATTCGATTCTTTCATCGCAAGTAGACGAACACACAGACGAGTGACGTTGAGTTTTTTCTACAGGAACATCCGAAGGTGGTTTCGTTGACCTACCCACAGTGGGGAAGTGCGGTTGAGTGATGTTGGTGTCTCATGCCGCGTACGGCTATGTCACGGTGGATACTCTGGTAGCGGTTTCGAGACCAATCGGCCCGGTCAGCTAGTGTTTATGGACCACCCCCCTCTCATTTTTATCGACTGCCAGCTCACGGACCTACCGTAGACACGACACCCCAATCTGGAAGATGGGGATCACCCTGTAGCCCATGCGTCAGTCCCGTTCCTCCTACATCTTCGTAATTACGAAGGTCACGCACAAGCTGCTTCACTAACCGCTTAAGGCTACTGTGGTACTTCCGGGCTTGGAACATCTAGTTCTAACGGATCAGTGATTCAAGACTGCTGGAGTCGGTTACCGCAGCACGGTTCTTCGATTTCGGTTTCGGACTAGTGACGCATGCAGTGCTCTTCCTGGTTGTCGGAGTGTCACTCTTATTCGCACATTGGTTACTTGGTTGAGCAACGCTCTCCTATCGAATGAGGTAGCCGTAGAAAGTGGCTAGAGTTGCTCAGTCAAATTGTGAAATTCATTGTTCTTCAGAGTATGAATTTTCTTCAATAATGTCGATAATTTACGGTTCAATCGATTGAGTTTTGAACAATGCGAACCAACAAACTTTTCATGTTGCTCTCGTGCGTTGCCATATTCTCTGGATATGGCGCAATACAAACAACACTCGCACAGGAAGAAGAAATCCAAATCGAAGAGGTTGTCGTAACAGGGTCGCGCATCCGCGATGCCAATGTGGTCAGTTCTTCACAAATTACGACGATTCAAGTTGAAGATATCTCCGACCGCGGCATTACCCGTGTCGAAGACTATCTAAACGATTTGCCACAGATTTCCCCTGGACAAGCCATTACTGCGTCTAATGGCGCTTCAGGCACCGCGACCGTGAACCTACGAAACCTAGGTTGCTCCCGCACCCTAGTGTTGCTTAACGGTATGCGGATGGCACCAGGCACCACCGGCGGTGGCAACTGCGCTGATCTCAACGCCATCCCTTCGTTACTCCTTGATCGTGTGGAAGTGCTAACTGGCGGCGCGTCGTCAGTTTATGGTTCTGACGCAGTAGCCGGTGTCGTCAATTTCATTCTCAATGACGAGTTCGAAGGCTTTAAAACCAACGTTACGCATAGTTTCTACCAACACAATAACGACAATGGAGCACTGCGTGACCTGGTTCAGTCCTTTGATTACGAACTCGCGCCCGAAAATGTCACCACCGGCGAAACAACCAAACTGGCGATCGCGTTTGGTGGATCTGTATTCGACGACCGCGGTCACGTAACTGCCTTTATAGAAAAGACCGATACCCGACCGATTCTACAAGGCGAATACGACACTTCAGCGTGTGCGTTAACTAGAGGTAAGAGTGCATGCGGTGGTTCCTCGACCATTCCACCGGGCCGCTGGGCAGATTTTGGGTTGTATGACAGACGCGGTTTTAAAAATGTCGATCCGGCCGTAGAGTCACTTGATCTAAAAGTGCAAGGTGATGAGTTTGTACCGCGTGCCGGCCAAACATTCAACTACAACCCGACCAACTTTTTCCAACGTCCTGACGATCGCGTGAATACGGGCTTATTTGGTAAGTTTGAATTAACTGAGATGTCTGAAATCTATGCAAGCGTACGATCGATGAGATCTGCGTCGAATGCGCAGATCGCGTATTCGGGCACATTCGGCGCTATCAGCCGACTACCGTGTTACAACGCGTTGTTATCTCGACAGCAGTATGAAGTTGCTTGTGCTAACTGGATCGGCATGGGTGGTGATCACGCGCCGGATTTCTCAAGTGGTAGAGACGCCTTACAGTATATCTCGAGGTTGGATCAAGCAGTAAGTGAAGGTGCGATCATTGACTACGGAGCGCCTTTGTATTCGCTAAAGCGCAATGTGGAAGGGTTGCCTCGTCAGAGCATCAGGAACTACGAAAACGTCACCCAAGTCTTCGGAATGCGCGGAGCTATCACCGACACTTGGTCTTACGACGTTAGCTATCAATTATCCGAGGTAGAGTTCGCCGAAGAATACCGCAATGACCTGTCGGTTACGAATATCAACCGCGCTGTCGATGTCGTTAGCGTCAATGGCGTACCTACCTGTGTCGCGGTGCTTAACGGGACCGATCCAACTTGCGTTCCGTACAACTTATTCGGTGGCGGTCTACCAGGAGACGGCGGTATTCAAAGTGTAATCGACGGTGGCTTGGCACTTCAGAACTACATAGCACGGTCCACATTCATTCTTGGTTCGGGGTCGCAACGTATCCTGCAAGGAGTTCTATCTGGCGAAACTCCGATCAGCATTCCGGGTGCACCCGGTCCAATTTCCGCAGCGCTTGGATACGAAACCAAGGAATTACAAACCGCCTATCGTCCAGACGCACCGAGTATATCCGGCGACCGCGCCGGATCGGGTGGCGCTGCGGTGCCGTTGACAGGCGCGTACGACGTAGACGAACTCTTCCTAGAGCTCGGCGTTCCCGTCATGGACAATCTCAGCATCGACTTTGGCTATCGCTATGCGGACTATTCCACGGGACAAAGCACGGATACATTTAAATTCGGCGCGTTTTTCCGAGCAAACGATGTGATCGCGGTCCGCGGATCTTTCCAATCAGCTATTCGGCACGCCAATCTCGCGGAGCTGTATACTGCCATGGGCGACAGTCTGACAGATTTGCCTGACGATCCTTGCGGCTTGAACATGACCGCGACCCAAGCTCAGTGTGCTAACACCGGTCTTTCGCCTGCGTTGTACGGCACCGATCTGAAGTCACCGGCCGACCAATACAACATTCGCTACGGCGGTAATCCGATGACGAGGCCTGAGGAGTCGAATTCGATAACTGCGGGTGTAGTTTTGACTCCAGACCTCTTCGGGGGTGTGACGCTGACTTTGGACTATTTTGATATTGGATTGAAAGATGGGATTGGCGTAGTACCTGCGGCTACTTCCCTAAATAAATGCCTCGAAACCGGTATTGACACGTTTTGCGACAATATTTATCGACATCCGGCAACCGGTTCACTGTGGCTCTCAGGTGGCTATATCGACACCCAGACCACCAACATCACGGAAGAGACAGTCACGGGCGTTGACATCATCTTTGATTATGACTTTGATACGCCGCTTGGACCCATGGGATTGGAAGGCGTGACCACTCGCGTGATCGAATCAAGCTTCATCGAACTGCCTGCCGAACCGGTCACCGAGTGTGTTGGTTACTGGGGTCTAGCATGTGGAAAGAATCCGCAACCGAAGTGGAGCGGTAACTACAAGCTATCCTTGGATACGGAATTCGACACCAGAATAGCCGTAGGGATGCGCTTGCTAGGCGAAACTGAAGATCTCGGCGACAACGCGATCGATTTCGAGCGCGAGCTCTACTTTGATCTCACGGTCGAGTGGAACGCGTCGGAGACGTACATTCTTACAGGAGGTATAAGCAACCTGTTTGACAAGGATCCGCAAGTCAGCTCCGATGCAGGTACAGCACCAGGTAATGGAAATACGTTCCCAGCATTCTTCGACGCGCTAGGGCGTTACATGCACGTGAATCTTGAGATCAATTTCTAAAGGTTGACATGCTTGCTTAAGTCGACTGCTGCCCGGTAGGGTACTTCGACTCTTTTTAGGAAGGGTGCGGACTTCGGACCGCACCCTTCGTTTATATGGTTTTATCGTTTGTTCTTGGCTCGCGCCGTTGATTGTTTCAACGTGTTTCTGAGCGACACGGAAGGTCTAGTTGTTCGAAGTGATCGTTGCAACTTCACCTCGTTCTCTATTTTTCGGTTCTGAGACAGAAAAGAACTGTATCCCGGATTGTGTGTTTGTTTCAATTACGGTTCTTGACCTAATGCTGTTAAATGGCATCGGTTGCCAGTACCGGGGATCGACGCGAAGGTGCGTCAAGAGCATCTTGAGACGACGACCGATAAGGAAATCATGAAGTGGTTAGTCGTTTCTAGCCATTCGTAAAACCGTTAATCGTTTAATCTGGACTACGCCGAAAAATCTCTCACCATCGCAGTAAGAGAATCCGCACAAGCTGGAAATGACTGCACTATTCGCACCCTCTCGCCAAGCGAAGTAACTGTGCGACAATTTACTTAATCAAAGCGTAAGCAGATAATTACGGTCATCAGAACGTTTCATCGCAAAACGACGCTGTCTCAGCAAAGACCGACTTGACTGAGAAAGCCGTATATAGTCCTGCTCAATTGAATCTATTTCATCGCCAAGTCACACCTTTGAAAAGGGCGAAGGACCTTTACGAAGAAGTCGTTGCCGCCGGACCGTCCATCGATGCAAATCGGGAGATACCGAGTGAGCTCGTTGGGAAGCTCAAGTCTGCGAATCTACTTCGCTTACTCGTGCCTAGGAGCATAGGAGGCGAGGAGATGGATTGGTATGAGTATCACGATGTCATTTTCTCCATTGCACATGCAGATGGAAGTGTTGGTTGGTGCATCAATCAAGGAAACGTATTTGCCACTAACGCCGCGAGAGAACCGGTTGAATTGGCTCGCGAAATATGGGGTGTGGCTGAGGGGAGTTGTGGAAATGGTCCGCCAATCAACGCGACATCAAAGTCTGTCGCAGGTGGGTATGCCCTAAGCGGTAAGTGGATATTTTCAAGCGGTTGCCGACACGCGAACTGGCTTGCCGCTCTCGTCACAAGCTCGGACCATCCGCCACGACTACATTTCATGCCGAAAGATGAAATCCAGCTAATCGACAACTGGCAGGTTCAAGGACTTCGTGGCACCGGGAGTTTCGGATTTACTTGTGAAGACTATTTCGTACCGGAAAGGCGCGTCATGCGAATGGACCTGCCACATATTGAGTCAGGACCCATCTATAAGATACCTCAATCCCTCATGTTTGCATGTGGCTTTGGCTGTGTTGCACTTGGTGTAGCCAGGTCGGGCTTAGACAGTGTACTTGAGCTAAGCCGTTCAAAGAAGCCGCAATTTGGCAAACAGACCCTCGCTCAAGACCCGGTAGTGCAGAGCAAGATCGGACTTGCGGAAGGACTATTCGGCGGCGCGAAAGCGTTCCTGTATGAGACGGTCGGTGATGTCTGGGAAAGCGTCCAACGTCGAGGGAAGATCTCATTGGATGAGCGATTGCGGTTGCGATTAGCAGGCACTCACGCTATCAGACAATCTGCACAAGTAGTTGATATCGTTTACAACTTGACCGGTTCAAATGCGATTTTCGAATCTACCACAATTCAACGCAAGTTCCAGGATATCCATGTGATCACGCAGCAAATTCAAGGTCGTGAGTCACATTACCAGACTGTTGGCGCGCACTTGCTAGGCGAGAGTCCTGAAGGCGGAGTTTTCTGACTAGCCGCGTTTGCTAGTTTATTCAGAATCTGACGCAGCTTTCTCAATCTCCGTTGATGCATGCGCTTGGAGCGCCGAGGTAGCGCGCGCATTTTGAGCTTCCTTCATCGCTTCCGCAGCGCGTTTGTTTTCCTGGATTTTTGCATTAATTGCCATACCTGCGCGCATCCAGGTTTCGCGGTTCTCAATCACATATTGGTTCGATTCGCGATAGTCGTGCAGTAGTCCGTTCACTTCTGGTATGACGTAACGCGCTACAAGGTCCCAACTGCTTAGCGTGTCGGCTCGGTTGGCCCAATCGTGCACGAACCCAATTACGCAGCCAAAGCCTCCAGACAATTCCTGCATTTCGTAAATCTTTGCGACAAGATCGTCCGGCGTGCCGATGACACTGACGCTGCCATCACTAAACGCCATCACGTCTACGGCTTCGTCCGGCGACTTGAATATCTGTCCCTGACCCGCTGCTAGCGTACCAACCGTGTATTCGTTGTTATGGCGGAATAAACCTTCGCGAGCTTGTTCTCGAGCCTGGTCGCGAGTCTCGGCGATATGCCAGTTCAAAACCAGTCTCCAATTTGATCGGTCAACCGTATTGCCATGTTTTTCGGCCGCTTCCTCAGCGAAACTCCATTGCATTGGGAGCGCTTGGATACCTGCTTGCGAGGTCGATCCAATCGACAGAACTCCGATTCCATGCTTACCAGCTAAGGTCATCCCAGACGGACTGATCAGAGACGCAACCGTGAATTCCATGTTCCTTTGAACTGGCTTGAGTTGCAGTTTCGCATCTCTTAACGTAAACCAATCGGATTCAACGGTGAAACGTTCGTTTCCGTCGAAGAGCCGACGAATGACGCCGATGGCTTCGTCTTGACGATCGCGTAAAACCATTGGATCCATGCCAAGCGTATGTGCGTCGCTCGGAAGCGCGCCGGGTCCCGAACCAAATATCACGCGACCACGAGATTGATGGTCAAGCTGTGCAATCCTTTGAGCTACCATGAACGGATGGTGATAGGGTAAAGACACAACACCAGTACCTAGACGAATACGATAGGTCCGTTCTGCGGCTGCAGCAAGGAAGAGTTCTGGTGAAGCGATGACCTCCCAACCCGTTGAATGGTGTTCGCCACACCAAAACTCATCAAATCCGAGTCGATCCATGTGGGCGACGAGTTCAAGGTCGCTCTGCAACTGTAACGTTGGGTGTTCACCGATCGGGTGATGAGGTGCGAGAAACGCACCGAATCG
>JAGWBO010000079.1 GCA_021295855.1 Pseudomonadales bacterium
AGGTAAAGCATGCTCGCGAGCGCGATGATTAGACCGGTGATCACGCGCACACTTTGGCTCGAGAATCGTGCGGCGAGAAACTCAGGAACGGTGACGGTATCTGTCATCGCGGTAAAACGACGTAGTTCAGGCGCAACCAGTCGCCATGAGAGATAGGTCGCAGCCACCATCATCAGGGGAAACAACAGCCACGGCGCGCCAAAACTGTAGCCTTTACCTGCCAACCCCAGGTAGCTGTTGGTGCTAGCGAACGTGGCAAAAAACGACACGCCGATGATGACGCCACTCATGTGGCGACCACCGACTAAATAACCACCAATCGAGTCACTACTTTTGAAGCCAAGTCTCGCATGCCACAGTAGAACCGCGGTATAAGCGATCAGCAAAAGAACGGCGAACCAGTGGTCCGACAAAAATGAATTAGTGCTTAACACCACAGTTTTTATAATCAAAATAAAGCATCACGAATCGATTAGGTATTGATGCCTTGCGAGTCGTAATTTATTACGTTATACCCATTGTTGCACTTATCCTCGTGCTCGTTCTTCTATATGCTCGGAGCAAGAGCGCGCCAGCCAGCGGCGATGACAAACCTTTGATCAGTGCGCCTTTAATGATTATTGTGCTGGGGATTGGTGGGGCGGTCGGCGTATTCACCGTTGCTTACGCATTAGATCTACTCGGGTTCATGTAAGAATCCGTCAGTCTGGTTTCCCTTTCGCGGGATCGCCTCTTCGATTCACCAATCGCATCGGATCTGATTTCGGATCCCGATTTATCGCCTGATCGACCATTCTGTCGTATTTTGGATCTAAGCGTTCAACCTTTGATAGACCAGAGAGCTTGACATTCAGCTTTGAGGCGATCGGCTTGGCACGCGCATCACATCCATGTTCGCACGGTACAGTACTAGGTTTCTCGTCAATGTGTGCAAAAACCGTAGAGACTTCGTCGCACTCTGGGCAGCGATACTCGTAGTACGGCACCACTATTGGCCGCTTGCAAGCGCCCCGTAGTCAACAAACGATTGGATTGATCGCGAAATACGCTCGAATTGCAGCCTTGCAGCAATATCCTTCGTCTTAATAACTCCGTGCTTCTCTGCGTCCAGCGCGAGTAGCGTTGGGGCACGGCCTAGACGTCGACGATAAAGGTAAGAATTCCATTCGCGGGTCGACATCGAAATCAGAATATCGTCGTCTTTGATAACGTCAACATTCGCTTCACTCACACTCTGTACTTCGAACGCCTCAAACACCACGCGACGACCATGCTTCCCTGATTGAAAGCACACCGTCGCATCGGCACTACCAAGTGCACGAAACTCAGGATCTGCATTTGCCTCGGTTCGCGCGTTCACCATCCAATCAAAAACTGCCATATCCGAATCCGAATTAGAAAGTGGTTTTGAGGCGCGCAGCGCCGTTAAAGAAGAACTGCAATGTCTGGTTATATCGAAAAAACCTGATCGTTGTGGGTGGACGTGGACAGCCCCTCTGCACGGTCCAGATCAAGGGTATTCAGCGTGTAATTGTCAGTCGCATGTCCATGTTCTTGGATGTTCTGAAGCATGGCGCGCCAGTCTTTTGAAGGCATGTGAAGGTAGAAATCGCATTCGTCGAGCTTCGCTTTCGTGACTTTTCTCGCTTCACTACATTCGAATCCTTCGAATATCAGCTGAAAGAACTCACGCCCCACTTGCAATCCAACGACACAATCACACGAGCCACTTCCTGCCCCGTGCATGGCATCATCGTGGTTGTATATGTCGCGTACGGCGTCGAACCACGCCACCGAAGGAAACTTTGCCAAGGAACTAGTCGCCTGGGAGATGGCGCTGGTCTTTCTGAAGTACCCTCGGCAGCTGCTCCATCGTGACCGGCAGTCTCAGATACTGACATGCGCTTAGCAACTCTTGCACGTATTCATCAAGCATTTCGTAGAAGACGTGCATACCTTCGTTGCGCGCACCTGGAATCCCGCCACCAAAAATGATTGCGAGGGCTTCGCGAAGCACCGGATCGCGTAAATCTCGATTGAACATGCGCATGCCGATGGCTAAGGTCGTAAAAATGGACCCCTGTCTGTCAGGCGCATGGCCCAATGCGTATTTGATGTGCTCGATCCCGTAGGTTAAGAGTCGTGCAAGATCTTGCGTGACACATTCATAAATCTTGCGTTCCACACCGTTATATGCAAAGCGCGTCAAATAACGGATCATGACTTGGGTGAATAAACCCCGGACCAACGTTAAGCCAGTAACCGTCTCGGTCCAGCCACCGCGACTCTCAAGCAATAACCGGCTTACTTGGCACGGTCCCTCGTAGCCAAGTCCGCCACCGTTCACCAACGCGCGCTTGCGAAATGCTTCATGCCGTCGCGTCGCATCCAGACTCGTGGTGGCGAGAAATTGCTTCACTTCGTGATAGCCATACGCCATTTGGTGTTGCCAGCTCGTGATCACTTCGACATCGATGATCGCATACTGGCAAATCTCCGTACAGACTTGGCATATCGCACGCTCGACGTCTTCAGGTAACGGGTGAATCGCTGTCCAATCAACGTCGGTCGCGGGAGCCCACCTTCGCTGTATCGCTTCTTCGTAGAGATCGGCAGCACATGGTGCCCAAAGATCAACTTTGTCTTTTATCTGAATGGCGACCGGAGGGCTACCCGTCACACCAATCGCACCTCGAGGGTTGCGGGTACGATCCGGCCAGTTCATGGGGATTTCCCCATATAGGCCCACGTTAAGGCTACCAAGCGTCAGACCTTTCTTGCCAGGTTTGACACGAATGCCCCATTCGCGCGATTGATTCATCCAGTTTAAACGAGGTTCAGGAACCTCTACCTCACGCTCTTCCTTAGAAAGCGTGAGAGCCGGTCTTACGCGATCAGCGTCTTTCGCAGTGGCCATCAGCTAATTTGTCAGAAATCTAGTTCGCTACGTTGGCGAGCATGTCGTGAAGGCGTGACCGACCATTCTTAAACCGTTCGCCGAATCCCGCAGAAATCACGCGCTTTTGGTATTCCTGGAGTTGTCGCTTCCGAATCGACACTAACTTACGGAATCCCTCATCGAAGTACTTTCGTCCCCCACCCAGCATGATTGACAATGACTCCGAAGTTTGATTGAGCTGACCCGCAGGGTTCGCGGCATCTGTCAACATGCCGGCTTCCGCTTCGTCAAGGTAGGAATCTATCTCTTCCCGTCGCTCAGGCGCGTTCGCCGCCATATACCGCATGTGCATGACACCAAATGCGACGTGGCGTGCTTCGTCCTGCGCACAAAGCCGATAGATGGCTTTTTCCGCATCGTTGTATGCCATTAGCTCGCCCATACGGAAGATAGTGAGCACAGCGCCTTCACCCGAGAGATGCAAACGTGATGACATCTCCGTAAAGTCCCGCGCTAAATCGATGCCGCCTACGAAGCCTGCCGTCGCGCCTGTAGCGCGCATCAGTCCGCCGCCATTCGCTAACGCACGTTTTCGAAATACGTCCATATGCCGCGCCTCGTCCATCACTTGCGCCATAAGCACGTTTCGAGCTTCATAGAAGTCGGGAGACATCTGTGATGCCCATCGACTGGGAACATCGCCAGCCACAAATTCAACTTCAGTTAAAAAAGTTGCCATCTGACATTGCGCTTGCTCAACATCATCCGGCAGAGGTTCGATGGTGTCCCACGGAATGTCGGTTGCAGAGCTCCACTGTCGTTGCAACGCTTCCTCGTATAGAAACGAAGCGTTTTCGAGCCAAATTTCACTCTTCGTGCGTACGGTGTAGTTACCGATCGGCATGCTACCGGGTCGAGACACAGCACCGCGAGGTTTGCCACTCAGGTTCCGACTCTCGTCTGGTGCATCCGCATACCCACCAACTTGGATATCAGCGAGAGTTAGTCCATTCTTACTTGGTTCGGCGTGGACGCCCCATTCGCCTTGTTTCTCCATCCACCCTAAATCCAATTCGAATTCAGAGCCGTTCTGCAATTGTTGGTCCATTTACTTACTGTAGTTCAGTTGTTAAACGGTGGTTCACCACCGAAAGATTGCGATTCTAGACTCGGCTCGGGCATTGCGAAAACGCCGATTCCGCCCCGACCTTCTCAGGACTAGGCAAGCCCAAACGGATTTTAACGACTGTCCCGTAGCTCCGACACAGATTGGAACGTAGAAAACAGCCTTGTTGATCGAATTTACAATGCTGCTGCCTTTGATAAACAATCGGTGTACTGGTGATAGCAAGACTACGAGCGGTGGTTGCATTTGGATTGGTTCTCTTAACTACCGTTGGGTACGGTAGCGATTACCTTGATGAAACCCTAAGAACCGAAGTAGATGAGCTAGTCGCCGCGGTACAAGAAACACCAACAAACTCGGCGAATGTTCGATATCGTGCCGATATTCTCTGGCGTTGGACGAATCAATGGGCGCTCGCAGGTCGATTTGTACCTGTAAATCTCACAACCGCGGTCACTGGAGTTCTGGGTGTTGATGGTCCAACGCGAGCAGGACGGCACAGACTGATCGACGCGTACGTCAAGGAACTGGCATTCATTGATGAGGATCCCAAGAGGCTGGGGTCACTCAAAGCGATCGGCGGACCATTCGAAGCTGCGACATTTGGCACGTTAACGCAAACCTTTACCGTCGGAACCGCTGATGTCAAGACTGGCGGCGGCTTCCTTGTCGGACGGCACTTTATGGCCGGATATCGCATGCAAGTCAATGACGCGACTGCGGCAAACTACGTTTCGATCAGTTCCACCAATCAGGAAGTTGAGTTTACAGTTGATTCAGCTCCGTTAGCGGGTATGCATGGTGGCTTTCGTGGCGCGTCAGAGATGCTCGTATTCCGCGTGTCGAAGGGTTCTTTGACGCAAGGTGATCAAGTTTCGATCGTGTATGGCGACACGACCGGCGGTGCGCCTGGGATTCGCATGCCAGATATTGGTTCAGACTTCATGGTATTCCCACTCTACCTCGCATTTGACGCCAACGATTTATTCGTCGCGCTACCAATTCAGCCAGTCTCAATCGTCGGCGGAGCAATTGCGGGAGTTCACGCCTTTGCACCCTCAATCGTTAGAACAGGTCAAGCATTTGAGATTTCTGTACGCGCTCGCGATCGTTTCTACAACCGTCCCACTGAACAGCCACCCGTTTGGATTGTGAAACTCAACGGCGAAACAATCGCCAAAACTCAACCTTCGGACGGCGTCATTTCACGCGTCAACCTACCAGATGGATTAACGGAGCCCGGCGTATATCACCCAACGATTGAGTCGGAGGAAGGTGTTTTAACTGGCTTCGGAAATGCGATTCTTGCCGAAGAGGATCCAGAGCGCTACATCTATTGGGGTGATACGCACGGGCACTCTGGCTTTGCGGAAGGTCTCGGAACGCCCGACCGATTCATGCGTTGGGCTAAAGAAGACGCGGCACTCGATTACGTGACGCATTCCGAACATGACATCTGGATGGAAGATGCGGAGTGGCAAGTCCTAATCGATAACGTCAAAAAGTACAGTGACGAGTACTTCATCGCATTCCTCGGATATGAATGGACGCGGAGCAAATTCCTTGGCGGTCACCACAACGTGATATTTCGGACCGCCGAAGGTCGCGAGCGTGTCCCTGCACAACTATTCGGCACGCTCTCGCAACTGTACCGAGGCCTTCATGAATACCACGATCCAAACGATGTTGTCGTGATTCCTCATGCACACCAACCCGGCAACTATCGATTGGTCGACCCTGATCTAGAACCACTCGTCGAGATCATGTCACAACACGGGACGTTTGAGTGGTTTGGTCAGAAATACCTAGAACACGGACATGAGGTCGGCTTCACAGCAGCGAGCGACAACCATTTGAGTCAACCCGGCTACACCGCACCGAAGGCAGGCGGATTGAGTCAAAGAGGTGGTCTCGGTGCACTGATCGCACCAGAGAAAACTAGGGACAGTCTCTTTGATGCGATGAAGAACATCAATGCATATGCAACGACCGGCGATCGGATCATCCTAGATTTCAGTGTGAACGACGTGACGATGGGCCAACGTACTTCCTTTGTCCTGGATCGGACAATTCGAGGTCGTGTCGTAGCTGCTTGGCCGATCGCAGAAATATTCGTCTTAAAAAATGGCGAACCCATCTGGCATCGCGATTACATTTCTGCGTCTAAAGAACAAACCGTCACCGCCGGTACTTTCAAGCTGAGTTTTGGATCAGACTCGCACCCACACCACGAGCACGATAACCCTCGTGGTTGGAAGAGCTGGATTGGCTCCGCCACAATCGATGGCGCAACGCTGGTAGATGCAAAGGCGGTCGACTTTGCAAATACACAATCGCAAGACTTGAGCGTCAATGAGAACGGAGAAATCCGTTTTAGTACGCTCACGCGTGGCGACGAAAGCTCAATTGATCTGACGTTAACGGATGTCACCCCAGAGGCCACATTGACGCTCTCGTTGAACGCAGGACGCGAATATGGTGGCGGGCCACCCACGTTTCGCCAACACCAACCCTTCGAAGCTAAAACGATCACCCTTCCGTTGCAAGGTGCGAATAACGAAGAAGTCAAGGAGCATATTCACATGACGGACTACGTCGATCATGTCCGACTGCGGCGCATCATCACGGATGGGAGCCGCGATGTCTCATTTGAGTTGAACGACCAGGGTACCCGCCAAGGGGACTACTACTACGTTCGAGCCGTGCTAGCAAACGATGCGATTGCGTGGTCAAGCCCAGTATGGGTTGGAGGCTATCCGTCGCTATGAGTGATTTTGACGTACACAGTCAGCTAAAGAAAGACTGTGCCGTAGTTGGTGACGCGTCCCTTTGTCGAGTGCTCTTGATGAATGACTCGAGATTTCCATGGTTGATTCTGGTCCCGCGAATCGAGGGACTGCGAGATTTGCATGAGGTGCCAATTGATCATCGATTGCAGCTGTTCGACGAAATCGAATCGGCGTCCACTTCTGTGCGAGCACTAATTGACGCTGATAAGGTGAACGTAGCGGCGCTAGGGAATCAAGTACCGCAATTGCATGTACATGTCATAGGACGGTTGACTACGGACCCCGCCTGGCCTGGTCCAGTATGGGGTGTAGGTGAGCCCGATCCCTATGAGTCTGATGCACAAGCAACACGAATGAAGTTCGTTGCCACCGCGATGGGTTTGAGGAGTTAGTCCTTAACCATGCTTCGTCGAAAACCTGTTTAACTGTCGTCTAGTGTCAGTACGACGATTTGGTTTGCGGTAAATTCGCCAAAATCACGTTCCTCGCCGGTTGGCCACCGCACATTTACTTCAGCTACCCCTCGCCGCTCACCTAGTCCAAAGTGAACGTGGGGATCATGTGATGAAAGATAGCTTCCTGCGACCTTGACGTATCGATGTTGGCGCTTTTCGCCGATCGTCACGGAGACTGTTGCACCAATCGCATCGCTGCCGTGACGATTTAGCACACGAAATCGAATCCAGTTGCGATCTTGTCCAATCGTGTTCATCAGTATGTACGGTTGCCAATCGCGATTTACGATGACTGCATCTAAATCACCGTCAAGATCAAGATCACCAACGGCAAGAGATCGACTCGTATGTTTCTGTGGCGTGACCGTACCGTCGATCAGTTCGAATGGTTCAAAGCGGATCAATCCGTCGTCGAGCGTTCCTTTAAACAGCATGTTCGGTTCGGCAAATTCATCCATTTCGCTTTTCGGATCTCCGTCGACCTTGCCGTTTGCTTCGAGTAGATCGACGACACTGTCGTTATCGAAGTCAGCGAGCACGATTCCAAATCGTGTGAATCGACGGCTTCCTGCCCCTAATCCCACATGGCTAGTCTGGTCTCTGAAATAGGTGTTCTGATTCATGTATACCGAATCAGACTGCCCTTCTAGATTAACCACCAAAACGTCTTGATCCTCGTCATCATCCAGGTCGATTGCGTCCACACCCATACCGGCCTTTGCAAACCCGTGGTTATCGACCGCACACGCCCATTGGACTGCACGGTTTACGAAATTCCAGTCGCCTTGGTTTAGCCAAAGTTGATTGACCATCGTATCGTTTGCCACGAACAGGTCGAGTAAGCCGTTGCCATCGAAGTCCGCAGGAACCGTACCCAAGCCATGTCCATACGCGAGCTCAATTCCGGACTCAATTGAAACGTCACTGAACGTGCCGTCTCCGTTGTTGCGAAATAACGAGTCTCGCGCCGGCGCCTGATAGTTAGTCGGCAGGCAATAGGTGGGTATGCCCCTCGAGTAACAGTCAATCTCGTCAGACGCAGTCCACAAGAGGTTATTGACAACAAATAGATCCAGATCACCATCCGCGTCAAAATCAGCGAAC
>JAGWBO010000080.1 GCA_021295855.1 Pseudomonadales bacterium
TATTGGCGTTGGTCATGACTGACTCCATCGCCTCAATATAAAGTCGATTACGCGTCACATTGGGCGCTTGCTGATACTCCGCCAGGAGTTTTGTGAATCGTTCCGCTTCACCCTGTGCATTCGCGATCACTTGATCGCGATATGCGTTTGCCTGCTCGATCATCTGCTGAGCTTCACCTCGCGCTTCCGGAACTACCTGTTCGGCGTACGCATTCGCTTGGTTAGTGAATCTGACCTCATCCTCTTTCGCCTTTTGGACGTCGTCAAATGCATCTTGAACTTCCGCTGGCGGTCCAACGTTATCGATGTTGACCTTACTTACGCGGATTCCAGTTTGATAGCGGTCCACGTAACTCTGAAGCCGATCCTGTACCTCGAAACCCAGTGCTTCCCGACCTTCCGTGATCACCGCGTCCATCGTAGAGCTTCCCACGACGTGCCGAAGTGCACTCTCAGTCGCATGCCGCAGACTCTCGGTTGGATTCCGAACTTCAACCGAATACTGGAGCGGGTCGTTAACCACGTACTGAACAACCAGATTGACAGCGACGATGTTCTCGTCTTCCGTGAGCATCTCCGCCGCGTGATCGCTTGAATTGACACGCGTAACGTTGACCATCTCGACAACATCAACGATCGGTGGGTTCCAACGAAGACCAGGCATCATCAAATCGGGTTTTAGATTGCCGAAGCGAAAGACAACGCCGCGTTCCTGCTGGTCAACCTGATAGAAGCCAAACATCACGTAGATGATCGCCACTACGCCAACAATGCCGAGCAGCATACCTAGCGAAAAGAACTTTCGAATGCCCCCGGAACCCGAAGAGCCGCCTGAGCCGCCGCCACCGAACAAGCCGCCAAACTGGCTCTTGAACTTCCGGAAGACATCGTCTAGATCGGGAGGCCCCTGATCACCTCTAGTGCCCCAAGGGTCTTTCTTATCTTGATCGTCGTTCCAAGCCATCGATGATCCTCTGCTGATTGCGAATGAATTTTAAGTTGCTGATGCAACCGGTTCTAAAGCGACACCAGGCGACGAGCGTAGCCGTGTCAGCGTCGATTGGTTAAGTTTGACGCACAGTTTCGCAGTGCCGTCGGACCCATAGTGTTCCTCTCGCACCGCTCCTAAGCCATATAGCCATGCTCGCAGTTTGCCCGCGGTTGCTGGTAAATGCACTTCAAACAATTGAGTCATGCCACCGAGGCGCGTACTGAGGGTCATAAGCAGTTCATCGAAACCGGTCCGATCCAGCGCGCTAACACGTGTTCCAGGCATGCAAGTGACATTGGAATGTACACCTTGGTCAACCTTGTTGAGCACATTGATCGTTGGAATCTCGCTTGCGCTTATCTCGAGCAGAATGTCTTGCACATCGGTGACCATTCGACCTGCATCAGCTGCTGATGCGTCGATGACGTGCAGAAGCAGGTCCGCTTGCGACACCTCTTCAAGCGTTGCCTTGAAAGCCGCAACGAGCGACATCGGCAAGTCACGAATAAACCCTACGGTGTCAGCAATCAAAGCAGTCCCAAGATTGGGGAGGTCTATTCGACGTGTCGTCGGGTCGAGTGTGGCGAATAATCGATCATCCGCATAAACCTCTGACTCTGTGAGCGCGTTGAACAGCGTGGATTTACCAGCGTTCGTGTAACCCACCAATGCGATGGTCGGCACGTCGTTACGGTGGCGACGTTTTCGATGCTGTTCACGATGTCGTACCACTTTCTCCAAACGGCTCTCAACATTGACGATACGACGATGAATCAAGCCTTTGTCAATGGAGCTCTGTAGCTCGCCCGCGCCTCGCATATTGACGCCGCCGCGCTGTCGGTCCAGGTGCGACCATCCGCCTACGACGTGGGTTTGAGCGTGCCGCAATAACGCTAATTCCACCTGTAGTTTGCCTTCACGGGTCTGCGCACGCTGCTCGAATATCGTCAGGATCAGTTCAGTTCGCGTCAAAACCCGGCGTTCGAGCTTCATTTCAAGATTGCGTTGCTGTGATGCCGTCAATTCACAATCGATGATCACGAGTGCTAAATCGTGAACGTCGAGCTCCTCACGTAGCTCCGCCACCTTGCCCGTTCCTAGACCTGTACGGGGATTCGGCGCGTGTCGTGTGATCGCTTGTTCGACCTTCGGAACATAACCGGCGGACCGGATTAGTTCTCTGAACTCCGGTAGATTGTGTGGCGCCGTCGAGTGGTCAAATCGTAACGACAGAAGCATGGCCTCAAGACCTGCTTCGGGACGATCAAAAAACATACTTGAACGATTCTCGTGTGAAAACTAGTGTAGGGGTCTAAGCGCTATCGTGTCGTGCTCAGACACTATGACAACACAGCATGAGAGGTGTTGCCTTTATTCCTTAAGACTATGACAGATTCAACATGACGTTCAACGTGGCTGTGAAGCGACTAACGCTCCAGATATTCAATCATAAGCTCAACTGACGCCGCTTCGATGAGATTCAGCGTCGACCATTGACGCAACCAAGTCAGCTGTTTACGCGCCAGTCGTCGTGTCGCAACCAAGACGCGCTCGAAAACCTGAGCCTCATCCACGTGGTCATCGTGTGCATCAAGATAGGACCAGATTTCTCGGTAACCAACTGTACGCATCGACAGACTTTCTCGGCTTAGGTTAGGTCGAGCGCGCAACGCTCGGACTTCAGCAATCAACCCCGCAGCAAACATACCTCGCAACCGCGATTCGATCCGCTCGTGCAGCAGCTGCCTGGACATCAACGGCATCTCAAACTCAACGAGCTCGCAATCAAAACGTTCAGCAGCGGTTGGAAGGGCACGTTTCTTCCATAGTGTGCCAATAGGCTTACCCGTGATGCGGTACACCTCGATAGCACGTTCCATACGTTTTAGATTTCGTGGACTGATCCGCATCGCAGATTCGGGATCGATACGCGTCAGTTCCTGGTGTACGGCGTCCGATCCTTCTCGCGCCGCGAATTTACGTATCTCCTCTCGGATTACCGGGTCTGCGCTTGGCAAATCGGCCAACCCCTCACGAAATGCGCGGAAATACATCATGCTGCCACCTACGAGCACCGGGAGTTTGTCGGCCTCGATCGCGTCTCGCACCGCCGCGTCTGCGAGCGTGCAGAACTCTTGCACGGAGAAGGATTCCTCCGGTTCCCGGATATCAATCAGTGCATGTGGGAAAGTTCTTTGCGTTTCAACGCTGGGTTTGGCGGTGCCAATATCTAGTCCACGATAGATCATCGCCGAATCAACACTGATCAACGCCACGTCGAGTCGCCGCGCAAGCTCTAGCGCTAAGTCTGTCTTACCGCTCGCGGTAGGACCGATCAGTGTTGCGATGCGACCCGAAAACGAGCTCAAGCGCTTGTCATTGTCCGCGCAGGAACTTGCGATCGAGGTCTTTCAGGCTCTGCGTCTTAAATGTCGGTCGACCGTGATTGCATTGCCCTGCGTTTTCCGTTACCTCCATTTTGCGCAGCAACGCATTCATCTCGTCCAACGTTAAACGACGATTGAAGCGAATCGCGTTGTGGCACGCCATAGTGGCAAGAATCTGGTGTTCCCGGGTCGTCACGGCATCGCTCTGACCGTGCTCGCGCAAGTCGTCCAGTACATCTCGCAACAGTGTCTGCATGTCGCTGGTCGCAAGCAGCGCCGGTATCTCGCGTAACTTTACGGTGGTAGGACCTGAGCGCTCGACAACCAGGCCAACATTAACCAGCTCGTCAGCGAGTTCTTCAACGAGTTCTGCGTCCTGAACGCCAACATCGAGCGTCTCTGGGATAAGTAAGCGCTGCCGCGCTAGCTCGTTGCGACCCCGGTGGGCTTTCATTTCCTCATAGAGGACTCTCTCGTGTGCCGCGTGCATGTCTACGACTACAAGTCCATCGTCGTTCTCGGCCAATATGTATGCGCCTTTCAGTTGGCCGATCGCGGTACCTAATGGTGGTAAAACGGACTCTGCTACGTCGTCCATTTCAGTCTGATGCGAGGCTTCCGCGCTGAGCTGTGGCTCAGGTTGCAGCGCCTCTGATAGCCACCATTGCGTCCGCGCCTGACTGCTGTCGCTCAGTCCTAAGCTGCGTTGTGCCGGTGGCACACTTCCTAAGTTAATCGAAGAGTGAACAACAGGATCTCGAGTCGTGACGAATTCTGACTCAACGTGGCGTTTCGGGTCGGTCGGGTCAGATCGCAAGCTGTGATATATAGCTGACATGATGAAGTCGTGCACGGTGCGGCTGTTGCGATAGCGGACTTCACTCTTAGTCGGGTGCACATTCACATCCACGTCGGTCGGATCAAGTTCCAGGAAGAGCGCGAACACCGGATGGCGCCCGTGAAACATGATGTCCTTGTACGCCTGCTTCACCGCATGAGCGATTAAATGATCCTGAACGCTACGACCGTTTACGTAAAAAAACTGACGACCTGAGTTGCTCCGCGTGAAATTGGGACTACCCACCCAACCCCACAATCGCAACTCGTTACGCGACATATCCACACGTATGGCTTCATTGTTGAAATCTTGACCCAAGACGTGGCCGACTCGCTCGTCCGAGGTTCGTGCAGCTCCCATGCGTTCAAGCTCACGGCCGTTGTTGCGAACCGAAAACCCACAAAGTGGATTACCAAGCGCGAGTACACGCGTTATTTCTGTGATCCGATTGAGCTCCGTACGAGTGGTTTTGAGAAAACGCCGCCGTGCGGGCGTGTTGTAGAACAAATCGCTGACTTCGACGGTAGTACCCACCGCCCGTCCGGCAGGATTAAAGTGAACCTCTTTCCCACCCTCAATCCGTAACGTCCACGCGTTTGAAGCGTCCTGAGGGTACGAGCAAATTTCCAATTTCGCTACGGCGGCCACGCTTGCTAGTGCCTCGCCGCGAAATCCTAGCGTGATGACTTGCTCCAGATCTTTGGCGTCGCGGATCTTGCTCGTCGCATGACGTTCAACCGCGAGAGGTAGATCCTCCTTTGCGATCCCATTGCCGTTGTCACTGACGACGATCTTCCGGACACCGCCCTCTTCGACCGTGACGTCAATCAACGTCGCGTCAGCATCTAGACTGTTTTCGACCAGCTCCTTGACGATGGAAGCAGGCCGCTCGATAACCTCACCTGCGGCGATCTGATCGGCAACCACCTGATCAAGACGGTGAATTCGAGACATTGAACGGTTAAGCACTACGCGGTCCAGATACAAGCACTCATGTTAGTTGAAACTAACACAGGACGGAACCAAGATTTTAAGGCGCGTTCAGGCGAGCCTGGGTTTATTTGTTAGTCGAAACCCCAATGTCGAACTGCGATGTAGACCGTTAGTTGGTTACAGGAATCGTAAGCGTTTGACCCGGATAAATCCGATCGGACGTCAACGAATTCGCCGCCCGTATAGCCGAGACTGAGACTTGCTGGCGCGACGCAATGACCGACAAGGAATCGCCGTGTCTGACTTTATACACCGTGGTCACCGGTTCAAGATCGCACGCCACCTTGCCTTCGGCGAGATCGGTGTAGCGCGGTGGATTTTCACAGAAATGGCGCAAGATCGTGTCGCTAATAGCATTGGCAATGATATTTTGGTGCGCGGACGTTGATAGCAGCTTGGCCTCTTGCGGATTAGACAGGAAGCCTGTCTCTACCAATATTGACGGAATTGCGGTTGCGCTCAATACGACGAAACCAGCGTCTGTGACCTGGTATTCGCCGCGACGTGAATCGAAGCTCTTCGGGTGGATCTCAGCGACACTGTCGATGGAATGAAGCATCTTTTTGCCTACCGATACGGCCTCGGCTAGTGCTTCCTGACGTCCTTTCACGTTCAGGAATTTGAGTTTCTCGCGTTCCGCGTAGCAGCTCGAGTCGACCCACGCCGACACACCACCGACCCAGTCTGCGCGATTCTCGTTCTGTACGAGCCATTTCGCCAACTCGGACTGAGCTTTGCCCTGTGACAACACGTACGCGGATGCGCCCCGCGGCCGCGGATTGTGGAATGCGTCCGCATGAATTGAGACGAACAATCGCGCACGGGTATTCTGAGCAACACGATATCGATTGTGCAGGGGAACTTCATAGTCCCGATCCCGGGTCATGACGACTCTGAATCCAGGCTGCCGGTCGATTCGCGAGCGTACTTTTTCAGATATCGAGAGCGTAATGTTCTTTTCCATCGCTCGATTGACGGCGATCGCACCGGGATCCTCACCGCCATGACCAGCATCCACAACCACGACGATGTTGCTGTCGTGTTCAACCGCGCAGCTTTCGTCGACTTCGTGCGCGAAATCAATGACAAGCCGGTCACCGTGCGGACCGTTAGGTCCAAGCGTTTGAATCTTGGGGGCTTTCCCTTCGGTTAGATCCAAAACCACCCGTAAAGAGCCGTTTCGTTCACCAAATCGAACCCCTCGAAACTGGACACTTTCTATAAACGGCGATTTGAAATTCTGACTTAATCGCCCATCCCGAATATCGACGAAAAAGCGATCAGGATCAGCAAGTAGGTCAGATTTGAACGATGGCGGAGCAGTGAGATCGAATACCACGCGCGTAAAACGTGGGCTATCGGAGTAGCGAATGCCTACAAGCTCAGTCCCAAGGACGCCCGTGGCTACTAACGTGAATAAAAAACTCGCGAGAGCTCGAGCGAAGTGCTTTTCAAAGCGTATACGTCGAGTGCGGAACCAGAATCGGCGTCCCGACGTTGCGATGTCTGTAATCGCAGCTTGCATACGTGCAAGGGAAAATTCATCCGTGAACGTCAGATTTTATGACTTTCGTGGCGTAGTAGGAAGTCCTACTTCAACTCGCATTCAATCGAGCTAAGCGACCCGAACCCTCAAAGGTCAACTCGATGACTACGTCGGCGGACGGTAGATAGTCGACGCCGCGTTCTGGCCACTCGATAAAAGTCAAACTAACATCTCTTAGTACGTCCTC
>JAGWBO010000006.1:0-30208 GCA_021295855.1 Pseudomonadales bacterium
CCGACCCTTCAGCAATCCCATCAAACCAGATAGTCACCTTCGAATCTTGCATGGCAATATCGCATCGGGCGGATCAGTCGCCAAGATTACAGGTCACGAGGGTGAACGCTTCACTGGTTCAGCTCGCGTCTTTCACGGTGAAGAAGCGGGAATGGCTGCGATCATGGACGGTACCGTAAAGGAAGGCGATGTCGTCGTTATTCGCTACGAGGGACCTCGAGGAGGCCCTGGTATGCGTGAAATGCTCAGCCCTACAAGTGCGTTAAACGGTCGAGGTCTGGCAGGCAAAGTCGCATTAATCACTGACGGTCGTTTCTCTGGCGGCTCGTCTGGATTCGTGGTTGGGCATGTCGTACCCGAAGCGTATGACGGTGGTTTGATCGGACTAATCGAGGACGGGGACACCATCACAATTGATGCCGTAGAAAATGAGATTAACCTTGAAGTGTCCGAGAGCGTGCACCGGAGCCTTATGCATTGAAAGGCACGTTGGCTAAATACGCCACATTGGTGACCAGCGCAAGTGAAGGCGCGGTGACCGATAAGAACCTTAGGGTCTAGCTCGTATGTTCGTGGACGAAGTCCACTAAATAGCGCACATGATCGACTGGCGTCTGAGGTACGATGCCGTGACCCAGATTGAAGATGTGACCTGGTCGACCCGCGACGGAGTCGAGGATTTCCTCGGCTTTAATTTGAACAGTTGCTCTATCGGCGCAAAGTACTAGCGGATCCAGATTCCCTTGAATCGCGATGGTGCCTAGATCGTCCCACGCCTCGTTTAGCGCAACACGCCAATCCAATGCCAAGAAATCTGGACCAGTCGATTGCATCGCATGTAATAAATGGCTATTACCAACGGCAAAATAAATGATCGGTACGCGTCCACCAATACGACTCATCAATCGCTTCACGTGAGACGCAACGTAATACTCATAGTCCGCACTTGACAGTGTGCCAACCCAGCTGTCGAAGATTTGAACCGCGTCGACCCCCGCATCCATCTGTAGTTCTACATAGTCACCCACTGCAGACGTGAGCTTTTCCATAAGCTCGTTCCATGCGGATAGGCTGCCGAACATGAGTTTTTTTGTCTTCGCGAAATCGCGTGAGCTCTTGCCTTCGATCACATAACTAGCGAGCGTAAACGGCGCACCTGCAAAACCGATTAACGCGACGCCTTTAGGTAGATCTTGCCGTATGTTCGCTACGGTCTGCCTTATATAACCGACGCCTTCATCCGCGTGTACAACTCGTACGCGCTCGACATCCCGGGCATCGCAGATTGGATTCGCAAAAACAGGTCCGATACCGGGTAAATAATCCAACTCGAAGCCCATCGGTTCGAGCATCGGAAGTAAGTCGGCGAACATGATGGCAGCATCAACGTCCAAAATACGCTGCGCGTCGAGTGTTACTTTGGCCGCGAGTTCTGGATTCTTAAAGAACTCCAAGCTGGGCGTGTCGCCTTTTACCTGGTGGTACTCCGGCATATAGCGACCAGCTTGTCGATTCAACCAAATCGGTGTATACGGCGTCGGTTCGCCGCGACATGCGTCGAGAAATACACTCAAGAACGAACTACACTCGCTAAATCCGACAGTTCCGCATCGTAGTCCACATCATCACGACCGAATCCAAAGATCCTCAGGAAGTCTTCAGTGAAGCCTTGTACATCTGCTAGTTCACCTAGATTCTCTCCGTTGATAGCCTGCCATCGTCGACGTACTTCGGCCTGAATGGTGTCCGCCATTTCAAAGTTGTCCATGCGGACGCGACCTTGTTCGTCAATTCGTCGGGGTGAATCCCCATACAACTGTTCGCGGAATAACCGGTTAATGTGGGCGATACAGTCCTCATGCGTACCGGCAGCCTTCATGACCTTGAAGAGTATCGAAAAATACAGAGGCACTACAGGAATTGCCGTACTCGCCTGCGTCACGACAGCTTTCAACACTGCAACGAGCGCTTCAGCGCCTTTACCTCCATATCGTTTGTTAAGTTCAACACAAGTGCGATCAAGGTCCTCCTTAGCTTGACCCAAAGTTCCTCCGCGATAGATCGGGTAGGTCAGTTCATTACCTAAATAAGTGAACGCAATCGTCTTGAAGTCATCGCTTAACACACCCTCGTCCGCACATCGATCAATCCAACGACGCCAGTCGTCTCCACCCATAACAGCAATCGTTGCGGCCGTCTCTTCTTCAGTAGCTGGTTCGAGGGAAACCGGCGTCAGGCGACCAGTCCCTTTTAGTACATCTAGCGTGAGCGTACTCGCCTCATAGGCCTCGCCTAAAGGCTTAATCACCGAACGATACCTTTCGCCAGAATCTGGATGAACTCGAATCGGTGGCGCAAGACTGTAGACCAATAAATCAACGGGAGCGTAGTTGGTTTTGAGTTCGTCGATCACCTGCTCTTTGATTTCGTGCGAAAACGCATCCCCATCAAAGGTCACTGACTTCAATCCAGCTTCTTCGGCGAGGTGATCGAACGCGGCGTTGTTGTACCACCCAGCAGAAGCCGGTTTGTCGTTCTCGGGTGATTTTTCGAATGAAACACCAACCGTATTAGCCCTATACCCAAATCCTGCAACGATCCTTGATGCCAGTCCGTAACCGCCTGAGCAACCGACCACAAGTGCTGACTTGCATCCCGCTGCATTACCGAGTGCACGTGTCAGATCTGCCTGTTCCCGGACGTTTGAAGCACAACCCAACGGATGGGATGTGGTGCAGATAAATCCGCGAATGCGAGGCTTTACGATCACACTTTAGTTCCTCAGGAATTGAGTTTTAATTGAATAGGCGCTAGCTTCAAAGTAGATGTTCCGTTAGAAATAGGGTCACCACATACCACCAATAATCTCGATTGGGTTTTTTGCGAAATCCGTGACCTTCGTCTTTCGCGAGCACATACCAAACCGGAATATCTCGCGACTCTAGTGCATTGACAATCTGCCGGCTCTCGGATGCCGGAACACGCGGGTCATTGAGACCTTGACCGATAAGCAACGGGGTTGAGATTCGTTCTACTTGATTCAATGTTGCCATCGACTCTAAAAATGCACGCATCTCTGGAATTCGCTCATCGCCGTATTCCGCTCTTCGCAGATCCCGTCGATAGTCTTGTGTATTTTCTAAAAACGTAACGAAGTTACTGATCCCGACGGTCTCCACACCAGCCTTCAATCGGTCGCTGAAATGGACAAGTGACGCCAACACCATGTAGCCGCCATACGAGCCGCCGATCACCCCTACGCGAGACGAGTCCATCGTATCGTCTGTCGTGATGAAATCCAATAATGCACCAATGTCTCTTACAGAATCCTCGCGTAGATAACCGTTATCGAGGCCTAAGTATGTCTTGCCGTAACCTGAGGAACCTCTCACGTTGGGTACCAAAAGCGAGATACCAAGCTCGTTGACGTAGAACTGGAATGTCGCGGAAAACCGAGGACGATATTGTGATTCCGGTCCACCGTGGATGTAGATAAGTACAGGATGGGGACCTTCCGATTTAGGTTTGTATACGAATACCGGAATTTGACGACCATCGAACGAGGTATATTGCTTCAACTTTGGGTTAACCATCGATTGTGCAGGAAGTTCACCGAGCTCAGACTTGGTCCAACGCGTCAATGCCTGTTTCTCCAGATCAAGAACGTGCACATCGGTCTGAGTAGTCGCAGTCTGATACGAGAACGCAATCCGAGATCCATCGTGGTTGAACCGAATGTTTGACATATGGCCCAATGGGAACTCCGGCAACGCGAGTTCCTGCCCGCTCGCCAGCTCCACCAAGTAGGTTTTGCTATAGCCGCCTTCATTTACGACGTATGCAAGCACGGTTCGATCTCGTGAGAGACGGAAGAACGAGACATTCCAATCGATCTTTGGCGATCGCGGACCTACCGCTCCCGATTTAAGGTCCAATTCAAATATCCGTTCATATTCACCATTGAGGTAGGACGTGAAATACACATGTTCACCAGACCCACTGTAAGCCACGCTGCCAATGGATATCGCACCGTGTTCAGCGAGTAGTCGTGTGCGTTCCAGGGTGGACAAATCCACTTCATAGAGCTCTGACTCAACGACGCTGACGTAACGTGAGATGAGAATCCGTTGTTCATCCGGAGACCAGTCTTCGACACTCCAACCAACGCCTTCACCGTGTTGAACCACGATTCTTTCGCCGCCGAGATCCTGAATGAAGAGATCTGTGTCGCGACCGTTCAGTTCTGTCGACGAATAAGCGATCTTGGTGCCAGAAGGATTGAATGACACGCCCGTATATCGAGACTTGCCGTCCGTGAGTAATTCGCTCGCGCGGGAATCCAGTTCCATCTGAAACAGCTGGTAGCTCTCGCTTCCCCCAACGTCTTTGGAATAGATCAAAAGATCCGGTTCTGCCACGGGTGGCACCAAAGCGCTTCCAATCGGTTCTTGAGCAAACGTAATCTGCTCTCTCATACCGAGCGGCGAATTCACCAGGTGAAGTTGACGCGTATCGCCAAACCGCGTCATGATTAACAAACTATCGCCAATCCAATTGACTACAGAAGCGGATCTGACATTTTGATACCGATTTACATTCGTAGTCAGCTTCTCCGGCACATCGGGTACGGCGGTAAGTTCCATCGCGACGGGTGGGTTGACATAGAGCTCGTCAGCAGCAAGGACCGAAGTGACGCACGCTAATCCAGGTAGAGTCGTTGCCAACAACCAACTCGTTTTGTGCAATGCAACGATTTGTCGAACCCTAGTTGTAAACTCTGAAACCGCTTTCTTGCCTAACCGCATCGCACTACATTTATTGATGGTCGTCAACGAAGTCTATTGATGATCTACTTGTAGTTTTGAGTCTTCGTTAACGCGCGTGCCTTCAAAGGAAGACTTGAGACCCACGATACGCCAAGTACCTCCGAATCCCACTTTAACATTTCAACCTACCTTCCTCAGGATTTAGCTAAATGTCATTGGAAAAGACGATAGATGAAGCATGGGAAGACCGTGACTCCCTATCCGTTGATACAACCGGTACGACGCGCAATGCTGTGGAAGCCGCATTGGAGCAGCTCGACCGCGGCGAAATACGTGTGGCCGAGAAGATCGCGGATCAGTGGGTTGTAAATCAGTGGGTCAAGAAAGCCGTACTGCTGAGTTTCTCGTTGAATCCGATGCGAACGATGTCTGGCGGACCGGACGGTACTCAGTGGTGGGACAAAGTTCCCGCCAAATTCAGCGGCTGGGACGAGCGTCGATTCGCAGCAGCTGGATTCCGTGCCGCGCCGACCGCCTATGTTCGTCATTCCGCTTATATTGCTCCAAACGTAGTCTTGATGCCCAGCTACATCAATTTAGGCGCATATGTAGATCGCGGAACCATGATTGACACGTGGGCTACTGTAGGGTCGTGCGCTCAAATCGGGAAAGACTGTCACATTTCAGGTGGGGCTGGAATCGGTGGTGTTCTTGAGCCATTGCAGGCGAATCCCGTCATCGTTGAAGACAACTGCTTTGTCGGCGCACGCTCGGAGGTAGTCGAAGGGGTCATCGTAGAGGAGGGTTCAGTTCTCTCTATGGGTGTGTTTATCGGCGCGTCTACAAAAATCATCGACCGCAGAACAGGGGAGATTCACACGGGTCGGGTCCCTGCGTATTCAGTTGTAGTCCCCGGTTCGCTACCACAGGGTAGTTACGAAAACGGCACCTCTAGACCGAGTTTATATTGTGCGGTGATCATCAAGACCGTCGACGAACAGACGCGATCGAAGACGTCAATCAATGAGCTTCTACGCGAGTAAGGCAATCGATGTAGAAGTCACTTGCTGTCGCATTCGACCCAATCAAATCCTCGATCTCGAGGTAGTTGGTCGTTGATCGCAGTCCAACACGAGCACCACTTCGAGCTCAAGACACATTTCTTCCAACAGATTGGTTCGTCACCCGAAGGATGCACTCCGCTTGTTTCAGATTACTCTCGATACGCGATTCACCAACCAATACCTTCTATCATCGTTGCCCTCCCTAATTGCGACTTCGTACTTTGGCTACTGCACTAAACCCTCGCCATGACCGCTACCGTAGCTCTAGCGCAAGCGATCGGGCAAGGACTCCTCCGCTCTATGCTCTTCACGTTCGGGTTCTAGTTCGCTTCCTCAGTAATTTCCTGTTCTAATAGGACATTTCGTTCTCGGTCCAGAATAACGACATGTAGACCCGATGCCTCAAACGCAGGTATCCGTAAACCCCATGGTTTCTTGTCTGGATCACCATGCGCAACAACCATTGGTTGCACACTATCACGGTACAACTGCGTTCCTGATGCTGTGTGAGTTAACTGAATTTGGAATTCCGAACTTGCGAATGAGCGCGGAAACGGTGGCTTTTTAACTATCGCCGCCTTCTCTAAGTGCCACCCGTCCGCGTCAGAATAGTGTCCCATGAGTACAAGACTTCGACCTTCTAGGAGCTCAAAGTCTGCTACTTCGTAGAGAGGGGGTTCAGCGGCTGCGACTTGAGTACGGAAGCGGCGCACAAAATAGTCGTTCGCTTTACCATAGCTATATTGACTTGTGAATGTCTCAAGGCAATAAGCCATCGTATCGTATATCCTCGAGTTCGCTAAGCCTTCTTGTCCCACCGGTTGCTTCTTACGCATTAGCCAACCACCTTCGGTTCCAATGGACCCATCTACATACGGATAGTCGGGATCCGGATTCGCGTTTTCTGCCCCGCACGCGGGAGCGTGATTCAGCGAAAGATTGTGCCCTATTTCATGGGCGATCGTGTTATCGGAGCAAAACGGATTCATCGCTCCGGTCAGTCCTACGTTTCCACCGACATAAGCGATGCCACAGTTTTCAACGTTCTCGGGTTGACTAAAAATTCCGTGATAGAACTCGTCACGGTTAGCTGACTCCAGCCATCGCTCAAAGAGCAATTCAAGTACTTCGTTTGGATCGAACACTTCTTGGGCAGCGACATCCAATCGTTCGCCAACGCGGACGGTGTATGGACCAATTGGGAGTAATTGAAACAGCTGGTCAACGTATTGTGACGAATCGGCTAAATCCGGTTCGCCGTCGCTAGATCTGATGGGAACCAGCAGTAGTTTCATTTCTGGCAGTGTCGAGAATTCGAGATTCGTGACGTCAAAAACAATGTTGTTGTTGTTTTCGTCACGCTGCGGAATCGCGTTATTGGGATCAATGCTGATCTGAATGTTGCGTAGCGCGGTCAAATCGGATGCCGTGACATCGAATACGATCCGCCGAACATAATTGGAGCGTGTGCCCGAGAGATTTGGCGTGAGATTGCTTGCGCTTACTTGCTCAATATGAATGTCGTCTGATGGGTTTTGGGGACTAACGGAAATGTTGATTTCGCTCTCTTCATCAGACTCAAACGAGAGAGACAGGAACAACTGACGATTTGAGCTCAGTCGAAGCGGTTGTTGATTGCCGTAAAACAACGGTACTACTTCCGACTGCCATTCGTCTTCAACAAGCGTGAATTCGACCTGTTCTAGCAATGGTCCTTGTAGAAATCTAGCGGAAATAGCCTGTATGTCCTCAACCGTACAGGTCACCGACCATTCGACTCTCTGGGTCGCGCTACCTACATTGATTTGAAGCGCAAGGAGATGGATACCTACGGTGCTACATGCAAATCGCAGTTGATTCTCTATCTCGGTACCTGGCTGCGAAGTTCCTACTGTATTCGTTATCTGCAGTCGATTCGTCTCTGGAATCACCTCAAAGTCGAACGCCTGTGACGAATCACCCGTAGTTTCAAAGCGCCAAGTCAATATTGTCAGTGCCGCTTCGCCATTCTCAATTCGAACTTCCGCCAGCGGCGAGAAAGCAATCTGTTCTTGTGTACAAACAATGGTCCATGTCAGATTCTCGGTTGTCGAACCAACGCGGAGGGTAATTTGTGCTTCTATTGAGCCTGCCGAAGAGCATTCGTACATCAGCGACGTGCTGATGGACGTGCCAGGTACAACACTTCCCGATCCGCCAGAGATCTGAATACCAGACGTCGCAGACGTCACAGTGTAGCTGGTTGACGAGGCGTTCGAGCTGGAAGCGCTGAATGACCAAGTAACTGAAGCTTCAGCGGGTTCACCTACTGAAGCGGCTGCGTCAGAAGGCAACTCTGAAACTTGAATTGAATAAGTGATCATCTGTGGAGGAGGCGCTGGGGGTTGCGTCGTCCCACCGCCGCCACCGCCACACCCTATCACAACGGATGTGAGAGTAGACAGCATGACGGCGCGCCACGAAATCCGCACAAATCCTTGCACAGTAAACCTCTATCCTAACAAATCGCCGTTACGGCAACCGCAATAGTGCCGCAACCTCACATTAGGAGGCGTTCAACCCCGCTATCACCTACGAGCGATGTGATGAATCAGTTAATGCGGCGCTAGCTTTCCGACTAACGCGTCTTCATCAGGAAAATCGCCCGTTTCGAATTTCGAGTAGACTAAATTTTCGTCCAATCGTACGTCGAAGATTCCACCAGAACCTTCAAGCAATTCTGTCGTCGCACCTAGCTCTGATTCCATCTTTGCAGCCAAACTGACCGCTTTTGGTCGATATCCTCAGGAGGAGCAGTATTTAATCGAAATATGCATCACATGCCCTACATCAATTTGGTGCAATCATACTTCGTAAGAAGTCCGTAAGACGCATCGGTGACTCATTGACTATCTCGTGAATTCGCGCTATAGCTGCGAGTAATGAGCTGCAGTTAGAGAGTGGAACCACATGGGAAATTGCGAGCTCGCATGGTTTTACATAGGTTCATCAATACCGCTTCTTAACAGCTTCCCAAAGTCATGCTCCAAGACCACTCGGCCAAGTTCGTCAATCACCTTCAACTGCATCCCATCGACATCGAAGTAGGGTACTCGTACGCCCCATGTTACATGGTCTCCGACCCCATGCGCAGCTCGATGCATGTTCAGTCTCTCTTGATGAACGATGGTACCGGAATCCGTATCGACGATTCGAAAGGCATACTTCGTACGAGCAATCGAAAACGGGAGAGGTTCTTCCTCGACCAAAGAAATGTCTCGAATTTCCCACGCGGCTTGACTGGTGTATACGCCAGAAACGGCGACACTAATTCCACTAACTCGTTCAAATTCGGAAGCAACAGGTCTTCCCACTTTAACAGATGCTTGAACACCGATTCTCTCATTCAAGTACGCGAGCGCTCTCTTATAGCTGTACTGACTCGTAAACGTGTCCGGACAATAAGTCATTACGTCGTAATAACGGTAGTTCAGTTGAACAAACTCACTCGGCGCGCCGCCATCTATGAACTGACGTCTCTTCATGAGCCAACCCGTTTCACTACCGATATTTCCTTCAATATACGGGAAATCTAGGTCGGGATCCTCATCTTCTGCGCCGCAGGCTGGCGCATGCTTTAGAGCGAAATTGTGGCCGATCTCATGTGCCGCAATTTGCTCCGAGCAACGATCAGGGAAGTCTCGTATCACGCTGACTTTACCATCGACGAATGCATTGCCACACAACGCAACACTCCGATCGGGTTGGTGGACAACGCCGAGATAGTAGGAATCGGAGTCGGCGCTCCTCGTGAACAATGCATAGAGTTCATCCAGTATGAGACGACCGGAGTCGATGGACCAAGACTGATCACTTACATCTAATACGTCCAATGTGGATACTTCGACTATCCCTATTGGCATCAGTTCGTAGATTGGTCGCGTAAACCGCGACGTATCGGTCAGATCAGGTACGCCGTCGCTCGTGCGGATCGGCACCAGCTTTAGTTGAAAACTTGGCAGTAACCATGTGTTACGTGAATCGAGCATAAAACTCGCACGATTGTTGCGTTCATTGGTTTCGACATACAACGAATCTGGGTCGATTTGCACCCGCAGCTCACTGTACGCGTCAAACGCCTGTGCCTCGATATCGAACAAGAACGTGCTTGAATAACGCGGACCAGATTCGAGGTTATTTGTCACAGTGTCGGTTTGACCAACCTGATTACCTATGACGCTCGTTGTCGGATTAACAAGACTCACTTCAAGAGGCAACGGCTCGAGCTCGTCGTGTTGCGTCTGAATCTGCACAAATAACTGGCGATTCGTTCGGAAGTGAAGTGCATCCTGGTCACCGACTACAGACTGAGTCACATCCACATACTCCCAAGAATCTTGACCAGCAATAAATTCAAGCTTTGAGATCTGCGGTCCTTGATACAGTGTCGCTACAAACTGCGATAGATCCTCTCCCGCACAGTCTACGTGCCAATGTAGTGTTCGCCTTGCATCTCCCGCTGAGATTAACAATTCAATGGCAAAGGAGCGTCTGGTGTTGCACGCGAACCGCAACGTTGTCGAAATCACATCGCCGGTGAGTACATCGCCGCTGCCGTTGCGAATTTGCAGGCCGCGTGTTGGAGAAGTAACTTCAAAGCGAACTTGATGGTTAGGAGCGGAGGAGTCGAATCGCCATTCAAGCGTTTCAATTGTGCTATCACCAACCTCAATTTTTTGAGGTTCGGGTGCGGAAATGATGGCGACCCTTTCGTCCTTACACTCGACATTCCAAATGATCGAGTGTGATTCATTTTCTACAGCAATCGTTATTTGGACCTCGTCGAGTCCACGACTGGTACAGCGATAAGCTAATTTGTGGTTTACTGTTGCGTCAGGCAACACACTTCCCGAAGCGTTGCTAATCGTCACGCCTGAGATGTCAGTGTTGATTACATACGCAATTTGGCCTCCTTCCTCCCCGTTGGATAGAAAACGCCATGCAAGTTCCGATTCCGCGTCTCCGCCGATATATGCGGTCGCCTTTGACGGCGCTATCTCTATAAATACATGCTCTTCGGTGCAAGTAACCTCCCACTCTACCACCTTCGTGGCGAGTCCGACCTGCAACCCGATTTGAAAAGTCACTGCGCCCGATACTTGGCACGTGTAGCGCAATTTCACGTCGATTTCTGTGTCTGGTAATGCGCTTCCTTCACTAGGCTCGACACGCAGAAACTCATCGTTGCTTCGGACCTTGAATGGCAGTTCCTCGGCGTTTTTACCTAGACTCTCGTAACTCCAAACTAATTGCGATTCCGCTGTAGCTCCTATAAAAGCGATCGAAGGTTCTATAGGTTCCACCGACACACGCGGCGCCACGCAGTTAATTAACCATGAGACGATGCGGGTCGTCGCACCGATATTTAGCTTAATCTGCGCTTCAACTACACCGGTTGATGTACATTCGTAGCGAACTGTCGTTGTGACATCGTTGTTCGGAAACGCACTACCAGTATGTTTGGCGATTCGAACGCCAGCAGCTATCGTGGTCACGGTGTAGCTCCGTGACTCAAGGTTATTCGAGAATGAGGAATATTGCCACGTAATGGTTGCGTCAGCCACTTGGCCTATCTGTGTAATAGTGTTAGCTGGTGTTGTGATGAGTTGAATTGCGTCGTTAATCGGTGTAGACGACTTCGGGCGCGCGTTTAAGGGTTCGGATGGTTCTGATCCGTATCCATCAAAGCCAACGAGAAGCAAACCGAAGAGTGGGAAGACTAAACGCGGAAGTCGCTTTAGCATGCGCGTGCGCAAAATGACGCGTGTGACTGCTGTTTCGATGACAAAGGCAATCGCGTGCAATCACAACGCCTGTTCGTAGGGACTTGGATTAACACACGGCGAGGAGTCGCTTTTTCATCCATTATTTCGAATTCTCACAAGACCGCATCTTGAATCACGCTACCCTTCTACTCGAATGACTCGGCGAATATCTTGAAAATCTGCATCTACGGTGCAGGTGCAATCGGTTGCTGGTTAGCCGCGCACCTTCATCGTGTCGGTTACAAGCCAAACCTCGTCGCGCGCGGCGCTCATCTTGACACATTAAAGCGAGACGGTTTACAAATTACCGAAGCGAGTAAATCTCAATCGATTCAGGTCAAGGCGTTTGGCGATCAGGATGACTTAACCCCGCAGGACTTGATTATTGTGACGCTGAAGGCACATTCCATTTCACCTGCATTACACCACCTTACAAGCTTAATTCATGAAAATACCTACGTGCTCTTCGCGGTAAACGGCGTACCTTGGTGGTTCTTCTACGGATTAGGCGGTGGACGAACAGAGCAACCGTTGCACAGCGTCGACCCGAATGGCCGTATTTGGAAGGAGATCGGTCCTCAACGAACGATCGGATGCGTACTCTATCCTGCTGTAGAACTAATTGCGCCTGGGGTGATCAGGCACGTTTCCGGCGACAGGATCAGCATTGGAGAACCTAAAGCAACCAACGCTGACCGCACGGAACGGATTGCCACTATTCTCTCCAATGCAGGCTGCCGCACTGCCGTTCGGCGTGACATTAGGAATGAAATATGGATAAAGCTGTGGGGGAACGTGGCATTTAACCCGTTAAGCGTAATCACAGGTGGCACGTTAGACCGACTTGCAACAGACCCTGGAACACAGTACATTGCTACGCGCCTGATGGAAGAGACCCGTGAAATCGGATCACACTATGGCGCGCGCTTCGGCATGACCATACGCAAAAGGATAGAAGGAGCAGCGTCTGTGGGTCCCCATAAGACATCCATGCTGCAAGATTACCTTCAAGGTAAACCACTAGAAACGAGCGCCGTATTAGACGCTGTGCTTGAGTTGGCGTCTCTTGCTCGTGTCGACGCACCTACTATTCGCATGGTGCAATCCATATTGCACATGAAACTCTCAACTGAACGATCAGAAACCTAATGACCTTGGAGACAAGATGGCTAAGGCTCACTTCGGCGTAACACTACCTCAAATCAAGCGCCCCTGGGTTGCCACAAAGGATGCTGCCGAACTATTTGAAGGTCTAGGCTTTGACTCTCTTTGGGTTTGTGATCACCTTTATGGGCCACAATCAAAGCAGTTACCGATTATGGAGGCGTGGTCGTTAATAGCGGCGGTCGCCGCCATCACCGAACGCGTTGAACTAGGCACATTAGTGACACCGGCCGGTATGCGCAATCAAGCTCAACTTGGTAAGTCGATCGCATCAATCGACAACATCGCCGGTGGAAGGGTGATTGCCGGACTTGGCGCAGGTTGGATGCAGAGCGAATTCGAAGACTTCGGCATGCCGTTCCTAAACACTAACGAACGACTAAAGCAATTGCGCGAAACAATCGATCTATTCGTGCAAATGTGGAAGGACGATAGCCCGGTAACGTTTAAAGGCGATTACGTCGAAGCTACGGATGTCGTGTGCCAACCCCCACCCGCTCGCCGCGTTCCGATCCTTATCGGTGGTGCAGGAGAGAAGGTAACGCTCAGACTGGTCGCAGAGAAAGCAGACATGTGGAACAACTTGGCGGGGCATCAAGACAACCTGAAACACAAAGTCGATGTCCTCAAAACCCACTGCGACGCTGTCAATCGTGACTTCGGCGACATCACAGTGAGTCAGCAGTGTTTAGTCACCATTGCCCGTACGGCCGAAGAAGCAGGACCAATGGCCGACAGTGCACAACGAATTTTTGGTGGCCACATGGGCAATCCGAAGGGGAACCTAGCAATCACCGGGACAGCCGAACAGTGTTGTGAGGCAATTCAAAAGCACATTGACCTGGACTGTACGATGTTTGTCATGGAGTTTTTCGGCAAAGACACGCGAGAACCCGCGCAATTGTTCAGCGAAGAGGTACTGCCCGAGTTTAGCTGAACTCAGCTTCCTTGAACTCGTCGAACGCGATCATTTTCGCGCCAATCTGGTGCCGGTGACTCACATGCGTGACTTGCATAATGAGTTGAAATCGAGCGACGACATTCATTCGTCAAGTTGCGCCCAGAACCATGCACTAACAATGGGTGAAAGAAAACCGTGTCACCTGGTTCCATTTCAATGTGCACCCGTTCTAATCCCGCCGTTTCCTTGATACCGTAAAACGCGTAGTTCACGAATTCCCAATCTGGTAAGCGGTGATCCAACGCACCCAAGAGATGAGACTTCGGGACAACTGCTAGACAACCATTGTCGCGTGTACATTTAGATATCGCCGTCCACGCAGCAACAATCTTCTCAGGCGGTCGCATCCTGAAGTATCGTAGGTCCTGATGTAATGGATGCCGTCCATCGACCTCAGGTGGTTTATTGAATACATTGGTTACGAGCGAATAAAGGTCGTTACCGATCAGGTCATTAACCACGGCAATTAGATTCGGATGTTCAACATACGAATAAAACTCTGGATCGTCCTCGAAGTTCAACAGCTTGTTTACGCCGAACAACGCATCCGTCGGTACGACGGCACCCTTTGCGACCATGACGTCCTTCATTAGCACCATACCACGTGCTTGTCGGAGATTGCCGTTCACAACGTCAACAAACCGCGAAGTCCAACGCTCGAGTTCGTCTTCGGCGATCAGTTTTCGTACCAGTAGGTAACCATCCTGTCGATAGGCTTCGATTTGGTCTAAGTCAAGCATCAAGCGAGATTGTCCTACTAGGTAACTCGTACACGGGATGGAACAGCAACTTTTGTTTACTGGTTTGTCTAATTTTTAGCATACTATCGATTAGTTCGCCTAAGATCATGTTAGTACCAAAACCATGCACGGGTATGGTCAAACACTCTAAATTAGGGGTAATCAATCTTGCATCCAGAACAAACTACGCTTTGACGGTTCCTGGTATCACCAAATTGAACGCTCTTACTATTTCCAATTGCCAAAATCCTGAGGTTTGCGCTGGTACACCGTTCTCATGGCTAATGTGGGATTGTGCAACGATCTCATGCAAATTGTCTCAATCGGATTGAAGAGCAGCAATTTTGGACAAAACTGCATGAACGCCATGAATTGGTTCCGTTTTACTCAAACTAGTTCCCCGCCGAGCGCATACCAGATTTCGCGTCCTGTTAAGCGCTGGCTATTCGACAAGATCTCTCAGCGCTCTTCGAGATTGCATGCTGGCGTTGGGTCGATGATCGTTTTGTGTGTCTTCTCTTCTTGGGTGGCAGCCCAGCAGTCTCAGGAATCTGAACAGGTCGACGATCTATGTGAAATCGAAATTGAACCTATTGACAAAAGACAGTTAACCGCGGATCCCGAGAAAACTAAGGCACGCATCATCGCCCGTATGCTGCAAGATATGGATCGCTGCATTGGAGTGCAGGAAGCTCGCATAGCTAGCACTAAACAAGGGAATTCCCAGGGAACTCAATTAGGTTCGATACCAGCCAACAACGCGTCGTTATCAAGTTCCTCTGAACAAGCGAGTGATTCAACGCAAATGAGCACACAAGAAAATCAAGCTTCAACTGAGGACGCACTGTCCAACACGGATTTAACCAGCACGTCAAACGTGGAGCCTCCTAACACCTCACTCACTGATATTTTGAGAAACCTCCCCACCACGTCAACAACCATTCAACACAACACTACCTTATTGGATCTTGGTTCAGACGACGAGCTGGTTCTCGACGACTATGCAAAGACACTTCACGAAGCTTATCTCGCGGAGACCGACCCGGTCCTAAAAGAAGCACTCGGAAAAGAATTAACCAATTACCTGAACAACCAGAAGCGATGAATCTCGTGGTCCTTCATAAATCTACTCAGTTCGTCATCGGCGTCTTTGTAATCCATGCCTGTCTCAACGCGAACGCCGTTCCCGTCGGACCGAAGCTACCCGAGGAAGAACCCAAACCACTTTCCTCATCCATCGGTCCGACGTACGAACCACTCAACATTCCTAATCTGGATTTCGCAGTGGTTGTCTTCAATCCGCAGCTCGACGAAAACGACAGTCGCATGCGGGAAAAAGGGGTGTGGCCTGAGGTCCGAAAGACCGAGAGCATTCGGTCCGCAGTTCGAATAAAAGAAGCGATTACTCGATTGAACCAGTTTGAACGTGTGACGGTTGCTCCTTCTACGACTGTCAGCGCTGACCTCTTTCTACGGGGCAAGATTCTCGAATCTACCTCTGAGTTAATGAAGATTCGTTGGAATCTGATAGATGCACGTGGGGTCGAATGGATAGATTGGAAAACGTCTGACCATCGAGTGGCACTCGGATGGCATCAACGTTTCTATGAACCCGGGAAAGATGCGTTTCAACCGCTATGGAATGAGATCGCACGTGATGTTTATGAACGATTAAAGAATTTCGCAAGAAATCATGTCAACACGATGAAGCAGAATGAATCGAGGAGCAATCGCGGTCGCTCTACGACGTTATCCACGCTCGAGGAGATTTCGCATACACGCGACTTGGTTCTCGCCAGGTTCTTCGCGCCAGATTTATATGGCGACACCATACGCGTAAACGATCGAGACCAATGGGAGATTGCGTACTTACCAGACCCGACCACCGAAGAATGGCTGCGAACCCAAGCTTTTGCGAGAAAAGATCAAGAAGTTGCTTCGCTGTACGACGAGCACTACGCTGCATTTTTCGAAAAGGTAAACCCGAATTACGAAAAGTGGTTGAACGAGGTGTATCCGTATGCGCGTGAAATGCGACTAGAGGAACGGCGATATAAGGTGGAACGTGCCGTTGGTGGCATCATCTTGGCTGCGTCGGCAGTGGCGGCGGCAGGTGCAGATTCAACGGAAGCGCGTGAAACTGCGCTCGCTGTGGGATCTGCAGTCGGAGGAGGATTGATTATCAAGAGCTTGATCGATCGTGCAGACTTCAAGGCAAACCTTGGTTTATTTGACGAGATGTCGCAGAGCTACCACGACACATTCGCACCGGTCAACCTTGAGATTCAAGGTGAGACAGTCACGTTACAGGGAAAGGCGGCCGCACAATTTGAACGATGGCGTCAGGTTGTACATGAGCTTTACACCCACGAGAATACGGACGCATTCACGATTCACATTGTGGATGAATAGCGCAAGCTGCGTCACTACTCGGTTTGTCGAAATCTAGATGGTCGTGCTGCATCGACTAGCAGCGCTTGTGTGTGCTGTTGCGATTACCGGGTGTGTTGAATCGCAGTCGGACACCACCGCTGAGCCTAGCGATCAATCAATCCCAACTCGGACCTCGCAGAACCCAAATGACGAACTTGCAAGTCCGTTACCTGCGGCAGTAATCACGAGCCAACCACTGACTCAGCTCCTCGACGACGAACCAGTACGAACCACCGTTGATCAGACAGCAAAGCGCAATGCGGGCGCAACAAACAAGCAAGGAACATCTGAACCAAGCGTCACGAAAGAGCGACCAGCTTTCAACAGGATCATGACAGGCGTACATCGCGCGATTGATCTAGAGCAATGGGAGAAAGCTTCTAGTTTGCTAGATGAAGCGCTACAACTCGAGCCAAGTTCAGCCGCAGCACAAGATCTGCGCGATTTTGTTGCGACGCAACTAGAACGACTGAACCAACGAGACCTTTCCGAGAGATTTACTACTGCAGTGCGCGCGGAACGTTGGATCGAAGCAAACGAGATCGCTGCCAAATTGAATACACAGGATCTGGCCGTTATCGCACAGATGCAACGCAGCGAGGCATTGACAACAATTGAGAAATTAGCGGACCGATTGCTTTCTAGCCCGGAACACCTCTCACGTCCTTCGACCCAAAACGAGGTCAGTCACCTGCGCAACTTGCGTGAGAATGTGGATCCCGGGAAACGAATTGGCGACAAACTCGCAGCTTTGAACGAATTGAATCGCCGCTGGACTACGCCTGTTATCGTCAACATTGATTCGGACGGTTACACCACTGTCATACTGCGTCCCGGTAGGAGTCTAGGTCGATTCCGATCACAGAAAATCCAACTAATGCCTGGAAATTACGAATTGATCGGTCGAAGGGATGGTTACCGAGAGGTCCGTACGCCGTTGCTTTTGGATCCAATCAGCCAACCTAAAACCGTCGAGATAGAGGCGTCCGAACGGTTTTGACAGAAACGAGCTCGTCAAGCGGCGAAGTACGCACACAATCACTGCGGCAAGAGCGCTTGACAACAATCGGTGTAGTCATCGTCGTCGCCGCGGTCTTTTTGCTTCCGATCGGACTGCTTTCCTTCGGAGAGACATTTCAGTATTCAGTTGGACCGACCGAAATCGAATCAACGTATACGATCAGGCGTCAAAAAGGCAACGCATTCGCGATATTCAATCGAGTGCTAGTTTTTTCCGACGACGCAGACTACGAAATTAGCAACCCAGGTTATGCAAGCGAAACGGTCTCGTTCGTACGTCAATCTGATCAACGCGGTTTTGACGTCCAACTCACTCCTTTACCCGGCTTCCTTGATGTCATAGTTACTAAAGAATTCCCAGTTTCGATACACATCGACGGCGAAGTTCAGACACGTTTGGAAGGTATCGAGTTAGTGCAGGGGCGTCATGTTGTTGCGGTCATGCGCGGAGATGCCGAACTTGCGGCATATGCGGTAGACATCGAGGGTTTTGGAAATTCGCAGGAGATCCTGCTCGACCTATCAGCACATCAAGCGATCTTAAGTGTCACCACAAGACCACTCGCCGCAGCAATCGAACTTGACGGTGAGCGTCTTGGACGCGGCATGTTTGAAGGCGGGGTTCCGGCGACTTCTCATCAACTCCGTATTTCGCACGCAGGATATGACGCCACGGTCATAGACATCTCGTTAGAACGCGGCCAAAAGCTCGTGCTTGGTACCGTCGAGCTGACACCGTCACTAATCACAACCACAATTGAAACTAGACCAAGTAACGCATCGGTCCTACTCGATGGGTCATTTGTGGGCGAAAGTAGCACTTCTTTTACGCTACGACCCGGGCGCTCTTATGAACTGGTCGTACGCAAACCAGGATATCGAGAGCACAACGCCATGCTCACTCCGGAAATCGGGAAGAACATCTCTCAGACGATCGATTTCGAGCAGAAGACGATCAGGGTTGAGGTTCATACAAACCCAAGCGCCACGGTGCTTGTGAATGGGATTCCAAAAGGAACGGCGCCTATAGCTCTCGATGTCTATCCTGGGGACGTTATTGAAGCCAGGAGCGAAGGACTGACTTCACAATCCAAGCAAGTGTCCGATAAGCAGGGTGCAAATCAGTCGATGGCGTTCGAATTACTCGAACCAGCAGCGCACGCTTATCACTTCGCAGACGAACGGGTAACCGTGACAGGCGGACTTGAAATGATCAGGTTTCCACCCGTTAGTTATCAAAAATCCGTCGGTGTCGACAGCGATGATTTGATGTCAATCGAAATCACTAGACCGTTCTATCTAGGTGCAACGGAGGTCACAGTTGGTGCTTTTAGGCTATATCAAAATTCGATCCAAGGTTCAGATAAACATCCTGTTAGTGGCATATCTTGGACAGATGCCGTTGGATTCTGCAATTGGTTAAGCGCGCAACACGATTTGCTCCCGTTCTATCGAATCAGTCCGAACGGCGTCATCGAAGGATTGGAGAGCACTTCGCTTGGCTTTCGGTTACCCACTGAAGTTGAATGGGAAACTGGAGCCGGATTCGATTGGCGAAGGAATCTTGTCCTCGAGCCATTCGAATGGGGGAGGTCGCAGACAATCCCAGTAGCTTTTGCCAATCTAGCAGGGCGCGAGACGTCGAAGCTCCGGTCTCGGCATTTTGATGATTTCATGGACAACCACGAAACGGAAGCACCCGTTGCGTCTTATCTTCCGAATGTCAATGGTTTATACGACATGAGTGGGAATGTGAGTGAATGGACTCACGACTACTACCAAATCCGTCGTGAAACGAATGGTGGACCAGACTATCTCGGTCCGAGAACAGGTTTCGCGAATGTCGTGAAAGGATCGAATTACGAAACTCACGAAATTGACGAGGTCGCAACAAGCTACCGAGAATTCGAAACAGGTAGGAGTCCGACACTTGGCTTTAGGGTAGCCCGATGGCTCTATTAGATCGGAAACAACCGTTGTTATTGCTCTGCCTCTTAAGTGCGTCACTTTTGGTTGCAGATGAAAACAAATCAGATGAGGCGCAGCAAATGTCAGAACCAGAGGCAGAAAAGGTAGTGGAACTCAAATCTGAGGAGCCAATCATCGAAAACGATCGATCCAAAGAACCAGTCCAGTCGCCGACGCAAGCCAGTCCAAATACGGAGTTGAAACCACTGGAGCTCAGAGAACGCATCAGAGCTCACGCCAACATTGATTTGCCCCAAGATATCTAGCTGAGGAATGCTCTGATCTGCCGTGAAAGCTCTTGCTAAATTCGCCATCAACAACAGCCTGGTCATCGATGTATTGGGATTACTCATCAGCGGAGTTGTTGTCCACCTAATCTACATGATCTGGATCGATCCGAGCGCTTCACAATTGCTCTACATCGCCCAAGAACAAGGTGAACCACCGCCAAGAACACTTGCGATCATCCTCAAGGATCCGGAACAGGAAATCTGCGTTATCTTAGGTTTGTGGTGCGCATGGCTCTGGTTGTTCCGCTACCAGTTGCTTATGGATGAACCACATCTACTCAAGACCGACTTCCTAGGTCTCAAAAATAAAACTGCATTCAATGACACCGTGTTAACGGAACTGCGTCATGACGTGGCAGAGAAACTTCAAAGCGCCCCACACCTGCAGTTGTTAGGCGCAGTCGAAACTGTTCTCAACACACTTGAACCACGCCGACCGATTTCTCAATTTAAGGAAGCAAGCGATATTGGCGCATCGGCTTGCGACGTGTATTTGGAGCAGCTTGATGCCAAACTGAGCCTTAATAAGTACATTCTGTGGGCGATTCCGTCCGTTGGGTTTCTTGGTACGGTTCGTGGTATCGGTGAAGCGTTAGGTCGAGCGGATGAAGCCTTGGCGGGGGACATAACCGGCGTAGCAAATAGCCTTGGCGTGGCGTTTAACTCCACTTTTTGCGCGCTTTTTATAAGTCTTTTGCTCATGTTAGCCTCGTACCTCCTACAAGGTCGCGAAGAACGCCTTGTAGCGAATTACAAACAATTCATAGCGGGTGATCTCATCGGTAAATTGACTGCGCTTGCAAAAGCCCAGGAGAATCCAAAACAGATAACTATGGAAGATGACCCGCACAGTTAAGCGTCAATCGGTCGTCGCATTCGGACTTAGCTTTCTCGACGTTCTCTGTTGCGGTCTCGGTGCGGCGGTATTGCTATTACTCGTTGTTAAGCACGGTGAAACAGCTGAGGAGATCGATGCCGCAGGTTTCCTCATCGAACACGTAACAGAGATTCAAGAGCTTATCGCGACGAAGACTGAGCAGAAAACCGAGCTAAAGCGTGTTGCCGACGATACCCAACGTCAAATCATGGCTCTCACCGCACAAGATGACGCTAAATCATCGATAACACGCTTGCAATCCTCCCGTCTCGCCAGTCTCCTAAAGGAAGTACAGCAGCAGCGCATTGCTTTAAACAGTGCACGACAAGCGCTGGCGACTGGTGCGGCAGAACAACAACGCGCCTTGGAGGACGCGAACCAGATTGCATCACAACAACATCTGACTGGTCTCATGGTCAATAGCGACCGGGTCGTCGTGTTGTTAGATTCGTCCGCCAGCATGTTAAGTTCAACTCTCGTCGAGATCATTCGGCTTCGCGCGTCAAATCCTCAGTTGCAGCTGCGCGCCACGAAGTGGGTCTCAGCGAGAGGTGCTGCGAAGTGGGTAATCGATCACATCCCCGACAATGCTTCGTATCAAATCTTGACCTACAGCGATGTCGTACTCGACTCCCAAGGCAGACCCATAATGGCAACACAAATTCCACAATGGGAAATCAAAGTCGATGCAACTTCATCTAAGGCTCGCGTAGATGCGCGATTGAATGACCTAGTCCCGCACGGTGCGACCGACTTGCGAACAGCACTTGCGACGGTCGGGGCTATTTCCCCACCGCCCGCACAAGTGATCGTCATCACTGACGGATACCCAACTGTACCAGGCAAAGCTGCGCTCCATCGAATTCGAGACTGTCCCCGAGCTAGGTCTGGTCAAGTTCCGCTAATCTCTCCTCAATGCCGTAAGAGCATCTTCGACAACGCGCTGCTGGCAAACAGGCGTGATTTAAGGGGTATTCGAATCGATGTCGTGCTATATCCGCTTGAAGGTGATAGCAATGCAGTTCATGGGTATTGGAAACTTGCCACGTCATACGGCGGTCGTCTATTAACTCCGGTGCCAGGTTGGCCTACTTCATGAAACGTGAAGATGACCGACCAGGCGGCGCGACAGTCAGCTTTCTCGATGTAATTGCATGTGCATTCGGCGCTATCGTGTTGTTAGTGCTGATTCTTCCGATAGGCGAACTCGGTGTCTTAGCAGATTCAGACCCTCTGAATATCGACTACGGACGCCTCGTGCTTCAACGCCAAACACTTGACAGTGAAATCGATGCGTTAACGCGAGAGATCGAGGAAAACCGTACGCTCTTGCAGCAATTCAGCGAACGGTCGAATGACCAAGACGCGAGATCTACGAAGGTACGCAACACCATTGCATCGACTTCTGCAGAGATCGATCGTCTACAAAATCGTACAACCGCAACCGAAGCCGCGATTCAACAATTAAGGACTAAGGCGGATCAGGCCATTCGTACTACACCGAGTGAATACGCGGGAATACCTGTTGACTCCGAGTACGTCGTATTCGTGATCGATACGTCATCGAGTATGAGATCGATCTGGTATCAAGTTACCGAGGAAGTTGAAGGAGTTCTATCACTATATCCTGAAATGAAAGGCTTTCAGATTCTCAGCGACGAAGGAGGTTACCTCTACAGGTCGTTTCGTAAGCGCTGGTTAGACGACTCCCCACAACTTCGTCAACGAGCGCTTTCTAGACTCAAAACCTGGCGTGCTTTCTCAACAAGTAGTCCTGCTAAAGGCATCAAGGTCGCATTACGAGACCTTTATGATCCTGAGAAAAAGATGGCGTTATTCATCTTTGGAGACGACTTCTCAGGCTCAGAGGATCTCGACGAATACATACAGAGTATTGACCAATCTATCGCCTCTGCTAACGTCACCGAAGGCACTATGCGAATTCATGCGTTTGGATTCGAGAATGAGCCTCATTCCACATATTCGCCACTACGTTTCGCTGTTCTAATGCGTGAACTCACGCAACGACATGGCGGTGCATTTCTAGCGCTACCCCTCGCGGAAAGGCGGCTTCAGCGTCCAACAAATTAACGCTTCGGTTCACTTATCGTGGAAGCTAGTGAGCGCACGATATACCGTTTAGTCATGGTTGGCGTGTCTCCACAACTGTTCGAAACGTAGATCGAATCGAAACCGGAAATAGATTGCCCGAAAGATTGTGCTCCAATTCCGTTGAGATCACCATCCTGACAGATCGGTAACTCCGACCCCTTAACGCACAACCTGCCACTGAACCAACGTGAATTGTGGCTCGTCATCTAGGTGATGCTCAAATACCGCCTCCACTTCTGACCCGATCACAACCTCTTGCTCAGGATCACCAAGCAAATTACCTACCATACGGGCGTTGTTGTAATCTGGAAACTCAACGAGAACTATGAGATAGGGACCTTGTTCGTTTAAGGCTGGATGTACGGGGTGCCACACGCGTTCGTAGCTATAGATTCTGCCTCGCGGTTCAATCGCCTCAAATGAGAGGTTTTCACTGTGGCACTGGTGGCACACCCATTCCGGTCCCCACTGGTACTGACCGCAATCATCACAAACCTGTAGCTTCAATACGTCGTTTGCTGCAGCTTCCCAATAAGGGGCATCGAGCCCGTCAGGCGATGCAACAGGAATGGGTAATCCTGGATTCAGATAACTCACAGCGTGGCCTCCGACCCGAAGATAGAAGAACTCACCGGCGTTACCATCGGACCTGATGCGACGAGCGATACATCCACGTCGCTCACTTGATTCGTGGACTCACCTCGCAACTGTCGAACTGCTTCGATATTCAATCCGAGTCCGTGCATGTAACACTCCGCAAGATTACCCCCACTCGTGTTCGTTGGCAGTTTGCCATCAGGCGCGATCAGATTTTCCTTCTTAAAGAACTCGTTACAGTCGTCGGGATCACAAAACCCGTGTTCGACAATGCTCATCAGCACACCACCAGTGAAGTTCTCGTATACCTGCGCTACCTGGACGTCTTTCGGCCCAAGTTCCGCCATGTCATATAGTCTTGGAACCGTGGTCTTAAATGTGGAAGTTGCGTAGTCGGGCGTGTTGTGCGCAGAGGCGCCTGCTCGGTAATGAGAACCCGAAAGTGCACTCAATATGTACGTTGGTTTGTGTGGAAAATTTTTTGCGCGTTCCGCCGGGACGAGCAACATAGCCGCTGCACCATCGTTCTCAAGACAGCAATCGAACAGATGGAACGGCTCAACGATCCATCGTGAAGCGTCATATTTAGCTTCGTCAAGCGGGCGACCGTGCATAACGGCTCGTGGGTTGTTCTGCGCATGGTGGTATGAAGCCAATGAAATGGCTCGAAGCGCTTCCTGCTCCACTCCGTGGTCGTGCATAAAGCGATTGACCTTCATCGCGAATGACTGCGCCGGCGACATCAATCCATACGGTACGGTGTATGCACCCGCACCCGAAGTTGTGTTGCTTCGAGGTCCTTGACCAAAGCGACCAAACTGCCCTTGTGCAAGTGCCCGAAACACGATTACGCACTCGGCCATGCCTGTCGCGATAGCTGCCGCCGCGTTCGCGATGGCACCAGAACCGCCGCCACCACCGCCACCCCACTGCATGTTCGCGAAGCGCAAATCGTCGCATCCAAGTGCTGCCGCAAGTCTGGACGGATCACTTCGATCATTGGAGAAAGATGCAAAACCATCGACCTTCTTAGGCGATATTCCCGCATCCCGACATGCCGCGATAATCGCTTTCAATGCCAGTTTGAACTCAGCATCGGGCGATTGACCGCGTTTGTAGTACTGTGTTTCGCCTAAACCGACGACCGCAACTTTGCCGTGGATGGAACGACTCATGGACATTACCCTAGGTATATGGGACTGCGTTAGTTCAAAGATAAAATTCCGCCAAACTCTCCACCCGGTACAAGACGATTTCTATTAACCCAGATGCTGTTGGCGAAACTGGCGGTCCCGTTTCGCGTCGCTGGAATTCTACTGACGCCCTCCTATACGCCGTTGGCGTCGGAGCGGGAACTGACGAATTGCAATTCACTACCGAAAACACAGCTGAAGTACCACAGCGAGTGCTTCCAACCTTTGCCGTCATCATTGGTAGCGGCGGTGCTCCGATGCAGAAGATTGGTGATTTCAATCGAGCCCTGATGGTCCACGGCTATATGGGAATCGAGCTATTCGATGAGATCCCACCAGACGGTGAAATCGAGAGTTCCGGCAGTATCTCTGGGATCTGGGACAAGGGTAGCGCCGCAGTCGTCGAGACGACCTCTACAAGCGTTAATAAAGCGACCGGCAAACCGCTCCTTAAAACGGTCTCACAGCTGTTCTTGCGCGGCGAAGGCGGCTGGGGCGGGGATCGCGGTCCGAGTCTCAAGGTCGCGTATCCCGACTCAGAACCTACGCACTCTGTAACTTTGAAGACCCGGGAAGATCAAGCCTTAACCTACCGATTGTCCGGGGATCGCAATCCGTTGCACTCAGATCCGAAATTCGCCGCCATGGGTGGTTTTGACAAGCCGATTCTCCATGGTCTTTGTACTTACGGTTTCACCGGACGAGCGTTATTGCAAGCGCTCTGCGACGGTGATCCTTCGCGCTTCCGCGCTATGTCGGGTCGATTTTCCCGACCTGTAATTCCAGGAGACGAATTGACCGTCTCAATGTGGAAGGACGGCGGTGATGTGGTGTTCAGAACGACTAATCAGAACGGTGATGTTGTTCTTGACCAAGGCACCTGTACAGTCAATTAATTCGCCTGTATTGACGAGCAAATTCAGTCTATATTCGCGGTCCCGTCTCAATACATCAAAATACGACCGTCCACAGCCTGGTGTCGAACAGCATTGATGTGACTACTTCCGTTCATCCATGCGCCTTCAAGAGCTTTACTCAATTCTGACGCTCTGCTTACGCTAGATAGTTTTTTGAAATAAGCAGACTGCTATGGCAATTTTGCGCCGAACACGCAGACGTGCGAACGGTCAAAATATACAGTAAATAAACTTGATTCATCCGACCAGTTCGACAGCTGTGACTGGTTGCGTCGTAGAACGATAACGGCGACTCACTCTACTAACGGAGAACGCTTTGAGTTCGAAAGCAAGACGATATACAGCCCTCGCAGGACTCGTCACAGTGGCACTAATAGTCACTGCGTATTTCTATTTCACTACGCCAGCACCAATTTACGATTCGTCCATTGCAGAAGATCGTCCATCTCATAGCAATGAGTCGATCGACGCAATCCAACCAGAAGCAAATCAAGCCAATTTCCCTCCACGGAAACAACAAATCGCGTGGACGGAAATCACATTAGATAACAGTCTTCCCACATCGAAATGGGCTCATGTCCCTGAGCACGCTCGATTCGTGAATCTAAACGACCGCTTTAACCAGTGGTTGTTACGTACGCCAATAGAAATCCACATACCACATATCAATAAAACATACAACGCCGTCGTAGACCAAATCACCCCCAATGGGTTGGAATCGACGACGATACGTGCTTCACCTGCGACAGGAGAACAAGACCTCAACCGCTTCATTCTCACATTTGGCGAGGAACAAACCTTGGCATATGTCTCGACGAATCAAGGTAGCTGGGAATTAACTGGCGACGGTCGCATTGGGTGGTTGGTTTCAAGTACAGATCTGCGTCGATCCCAAGACTATTCCAAATCCGACGTTCTAAATGAATCCTACGACCGTTATGCAGAAGCTGAATACGTTCCAAGGCGTAACGACTAAAAATGGGGGATCGGTCAACAGCGGCTACCCAAATAGATCATACGTTTTCAAATATCGTATCCTGTACATCCGATCGTGCTATTTACAACGACCGCAGATCGTCTCCGCGAAGTAACAATAACCGCGTATTTATGGTACTTCGTGCGCTCATCCCAATACTCCTATTACTGGTCGCCGAACCAGCGTTTACACAGTTTGAGCGGACCCACGTCAACATTTCGTGTCCGTGCACACTCACGAGTAGCGACGGTGAAAAAGCTGAGCTTGCATTCGGAATCAGTAATAACAGGGATGATGTCGTCGACGAACTCTATGCGACTCTCGCTATCGCCGGTACGCGGCTTTCCAGTACTAGTCAGATGGTCGACTACACGGCTTTCGTCGACACAGTTGCGTTAAACGTCAATGTAGAACCTCATTCAGCCATTGATTCACAGTCCTTCGAACTTGATTTAGGCGCGATTCCTGAAGGGACTTATTACTTTGAGGTGCTCCTGCACGAAAATGAAATAGTAGGTGGAAATCCACGACTGGACTCAATCTGGTTTGAAGGCGAATGGTCCGCTCCCATATCCACATTGAGCTTAAGAGATGCCAACTATCTAATCGACTCGGACGACGACGGCATTGACGACATCAACGAACGTCTCGAGGGTACTGATCCTAATGACCCAAATAGTTACCCACCCGATCCCGTGATCGACATTCTGTTCCTTCATGAGGAATTCTCATTCGAACACTACAACACGAGTCCGAACTCCTTTATCGCTCACGTTCTCGCCGTCACCAACGATATATACGAACGCAGTAACAGCCCTGTCCAGTTTCGAGCGGTTGGAGTCCAGGATTCGTCCGAGATTCCTGAAATCTCTGACGGTGAATCGTTAGAGGAATCCCGTTACCTTGAATTATTGGAGGAATACGATGCGGACATAGTGCTGGTATACCGAACGCGAGACACTTGGTGCACTCGGCGATAGAGGCTTCCTACACCCAAACGAACGATTTCCTTACACCGAACTGTTTCTGGATCCTTCTAGCTGCTCAATTGACACAACCGCACATGAAATCGGACACCTGATGGGATTAGGTCACTCGTACGAACAGCTGTCTACCGGTGCTTTCGTTTGGTCACGTGGTCATGCGGTCCATGGTGAATTCGGTACCGTCATGTCATACGCCGAGATTTTCTTCCGAGCCGTTGGAATTGATGTATTTTCTGACCCTGAGCTGGATTGTTCTGGCAAACCATGTGGTGTCCCACACACCGAGCCTAATTCAGCCGGAAGCGCAAACTCAGCACTCACACTAAATATCGTCAAATACCAATTCGCACGTACTTCGCTACCTGATCCATCTTTCGACTTCGATGGCGACGGTGTCGGCGCTGTAGATGACGCATTTCCGATCGACCCCGATGAGTGGGCCGATAGCGACGGTGATCGAATCGGGGACAATCGAGACGCGTTTCCAGACAATCCACTGGAGTGGGCGGATACGGACGGCGACGGAGTCGGCGATAACACGGATCCCGATATCGACAATGATGGGGTTCCAAATCTGTCAGACCCGAACCCATTCGACGCCACGTTAACACAACCAAGATTAATCAGCATATCAAGCAGTGAGAGAGAAGATGAATTTGGTCTTTATTCGACTCGTGTAAACGATCTTGACGGCGATGGCATCGCGGACCTTGCGGTCTCGGCTCCGAGGGCTAGCGTTGCATCAGCAATACACGCGGGTAAGGTTTACCTTTTTTCACTTTCTGACTTCATTGACCCCGGCGAAACCGCTAGCAGCATAACAGGCAGCAAAGAGCTAAATGATCTCCTCAATGAACCGGAAAGCTGGGTGATACAAGGCAACCGCGAGGACGCCCGTTTAGGTCGACAGCTGGTCTTCGTCCAACACACCGGCGGTGTACCCGAACTCGCTATCGTGGATAGAGACTCGATTTACTTGGTCAACACAGACCCAATTCAGCTGCAGATGTTCGACCAACGAGACGGGAAATCGGACCGACAGATAGATCTTGCTTACTGTAGCGAGCACGTGGGATGTACGCACCTACACGCCGGCGAACAGTTCGAAATTAAGAGCATCTCTTCAATCAGCGATCTAGACGAAGACGGCATGTTTGAGATAGCGATTGTTGGTCGAGAGACAAACAACAATGGTGAGTTTCTGCTATATCTCCTAAATCGACAAGGTGTGAGTCATACTTCATCGAATCTCGAAGGCGGCGAGTTATCTATTTCAAGCGTCTTCGAATCCAATGAAGGTAGTTTCATCGTAACGGTGAACGGTTTCGACGTGCCTGGTGAGATCAGAACGCACGGCGATCTGACCGACGCGGAATTGACAGACCTCTTACTTGGTGTTGTCGAAATTAGGGGGGCGGGAAGAGTCTACGTCCTCAATGCACAGCAACTTCAAACCCTCGATGAAGCCGACGAAGACGGTGATCGTATCGTGGCAATCGATGATCTAGTGTCATCTGAGAAAACACTTCGCATCAGTAATCCTGACGATGCCTCATTCGGACTCAGTGTCAACTCACTCGCTGATCTCAACGGCGATAATCGAAGCGACCTGCTGGTCTGGGGGCGGCGAAGCAACCATTACGTTTTTACAAACGCGGGCTTACGTCTGTACGACCTACGCGACCTATCTCCTGACGGATCAATTGAACTACCAGATGAACCGGAAAACGAATTCGGTACTTGGCGCCTCAACGCGATCGGGTTGGATCAAGGGCCAGCCAGTTCCACCGTATTGCGACCAGATAACGACGCCTCAGACAATCTGCTTGTAACGCCCCGGCGTGGTTCGCTAATCACCGCAGAATTGAGCGATCTAGACTATCTTGACGACCCGACGGGCGCGGATTTAGACGGCACCGTAAACATTCCAGTTCGTATTCGGTATCCTGGAATTTATCAACTACGAGTTCCTTTTGGTCCAAAAGGTCGCTCGCCATTGACAGGGGTTGTATCCCTTGGCGACCTCGATGAAGATGACAGGACTGATTTTGCATTCAGTATGCATTCGTCGGATCTTCGCGGTAGATATAGCACGATGTATGTGGTGTTCTCCTCAGAGCTGGAATTCCTGGACCAGGCTGATGGCCAGTCGGATCACATTGTCATGCTTCATAACAATGCGTCAGACATAGACGGCGACGGGATTCCGAACATTCACGACCGTGATGACGATGGGGATGGATTACCCGATTTCTTTGACACGTATCCCCATCTAAGCCAATTCCAATACGACGCCGACGGCGATTGGCACGCAAACACCATTGACGTGTACCCATTGGA
>JAGWBO010000006.1:30286-33966 GCA_021295855.1 Pseudomonadales bacterium
AGACACTGACAATGACGGGTTGCCAAACAATGAAGATTTAGATGATGACAACGACTCCGTTCCGGACGAAGACGATGCGTTTCCTCTCGACCCGAATGAGAGCCTGGATAGCGATGGAGATGGCGTAGGAGATAACGGCGATGCATTCGCACTGGATCCTGGCGAATGGCTGGACACGGATCAGGACGGGATCGGAAATAACGCTGATCCTGATGACGACAACGATGGTTATCTTGACGAAGACGACGCATTTCCATTACTCGCCGATGAGTGGCTCGATTCGGATGGCGATGGAGTTGGTGATAACTCTGATCAGTTTCCCTTAGATCCACTCGAGTGGGAAGACCTTGACGGCGACGGTTATGGCGACAACTTTGGATCGACTACCTTCTTTTCGTATCGTCTGCGATCGGATTGGCGAACGATGAGTCCAGGAGCCCTCGAGAATTTCAAAAGCGAAGCGTTCCGACTAGGTGATTTTGACCGAGATGGCACCGACGATCTCGAAATCTCAAACGCGCTTCCGCACGAGACTGATAAGCCTTTACTATTGGTATCAGGTACAGACCTACCTGTGCTCGATGAACTTGATGGCTCTATCGATCGCACCATAGACCTCGAGGAGATTCACAAAGGTACGTCAAGTTGGCGCTTTGTAGACAGTAGAGGCGAATCTGATGCGGCGACGGTATCCAAGATATCGTGATCTTTGATCCTTTGTCCTACGACTTTTCCGGTTCGATCACGTTGGTGTACGGTGGCGAGTGGCTGGATCTCGATATTGCAGATGGTGATTCTGACGGTCAGATAGATTTACACACATGTGTACAAAGTGAGTACTGCACCCGAATCAAAAGCTCGGAGCGGCGACACGGATTCGGTCTGAATGGAAGTCTGATCACGAATTTCTTAAGCACGAACGACGCGATGTTGACGATTGGGACATTCACCAATGAATCACGACGAATTGCGCAACCAGGTGTTGGTTCCGCTTTCCTTCTGCCGTACGAAGCGATTACAGCGAGTACTTCAACCGACGATGGGACCGTCCTCCTTGACACGGTTGCCGACGATTCTCGATCATGGTCGTTTTATCCCGAATTCGACTCGATTTTCTCAGGTACCGGTGCTGCTCTGGTGAGTAGACTCCCTGACCTGGACCGCGACGGAACTGATGAGTTTCTCGTGAACGCAAGTTTTGGCAACCCGCCGCGCATTTACATAGTCGCATCGAGTGATTTAGCAGCGATGGACAGCTCTGATTTCGCAACTGATCAGCAAGTCAATCTGAGCAACTCATATCGTCATCCAAATTCGTTTCGGATCGACGGCTATTTATTCAATCCCAGCAGTACCCTGACTTCAACGCTACCTGACTCAACCAACGGAACTACTAGAACGTTTCTGTTGCCACTAATCCAAGAAAACAATCAGAGTCGTTCGCTCGTTGTCGACCTTCGGCAACTCGATGCACACGACCGAGCTGAAGGTCCTGCTAATGGCGTTATTACTTCATTCGAAACCGACAATAGCGGCGCATGGGAGTTTCCGCGCATCACCGGCCTATCCGTATGCGGCGTTGACGTCGGGCAAAATCGTGTACAAGCGCTCGCGTCGTCATTTTTCCCCTCGCCTGGCTTCCCAAGAACATATAGGCTCGAACTCTACCTTTTCGACATACGAGACCCTACGATGCTTGATATGCTCGACACTGAGCACGATGGCACCATAGATCTCGCGAATATTCTCTCGCGGGATATTGAGGGCGTTTGGCTCGTTTCGTTCAGCGAGCTCGCCATCGACAGAGACGGAATACGCGTCAACTGTATAGGTGACTTAGATGGCGACGATCTTGAAGATATAGTGATTACTCTCATCGAGCGAGACGGTACAAACGCTCGCACCCAAGTGATATTGTTAGCGTACGCCGATTTATCTCGACTCGATCAACTCGATGGCTCGCAAGATAGGCGAGTTGATACTTCAGCTTTGTGGCCCGATGAATAACTACAGGCAACCCGTATGCTTTCTAATTCGAACCGAGTGCGCACGTGTAAGCGGTGTACGGAATAGATCAGGTATGCCTACTCCGACGAAAACCGAATCTATTGTTTAAGCAATGGCCTATCGGTTGAAGAATTCACTCATCGTATCTGAGCATCGGAACCGTCTCTGAATTTCATACCGTACGCACACTTGTACTCGGCTTTCAAGACACTCAACTTCTGTCGAGATTGGCGTCACGAAATTGACGTTTTCGTTGTGCATGCGACAAGACGCTACGGCCGCGTTCCGTATTGCTTGATTCTCAAGTACTGCTTTCGCGACATCTTTATGCTCGTTACGCAATCGTGCCATTACGTCTATTTCGGTAAAAACGGCGAGAGGTATGGGATGATCCATCGTCAGCGTCATGACTACCTCGTCGCCTTTATCCTCGGAGGTATCCTGGCTTTCATTCACGCACTCGTAATCTAATATGACGCGCTGAACGCGGCAGTTGACACCACTCACGATGCCAACATGGCAGGTTCGCTTGACATCTCGATAGGTTCTTACGTCGTCAAATCCCATTTCTCTGCAGCGTTGAAGTGCCCTCGACTTATCGACAACATCTACGTCGATCTCTGCGCCCGTATTGGTATACACAGTGCCGGTTGGTGAGATTCCAATATCGACCGTTGGCGTTACCGAAGTACATCCCGCTAACACCAATAACACAAACAAAGAGACGGAATATTTCATACTCGTATCGCAATCTACCTGAAAATTCTCAACACAAACTTTATCAATCCGCCGCGTACCTCCAATCGATCTTGTGGAACATTCAAGATTCGTGTTTGCATGCGCGTCTGTGCACAGTCAGGTCTTCTAACGTTTCATCTTAGACGAGTATCCGTCCGTGACGTATTACGGCGACCACTTCTACGCAGTAGTAGCTTCGAGAACCTCGTGTCGCACACGCGGCAGCTAATATTCCGTTGCCGATCAACCTCGATTCGCTTCGCTCTCGTTATTAACAAGCATGTCCAAACAATACCTTGTCTATCTTCTGTCAATCGTCACCATGTCCAACATAACTCCTGCCGAAGAGCAAGATCCATATCTATGGTTAGAGGAAGTTCAGAGTGACGCCGCACTAGCGTGGGCGAACGAAATGAACGCGCATGCAATCGAGCGATTGGCACAGTCACCCGATTTCTCTGCTAGCCAAGTGCGAATCAAGTCGATACTAGACGCCCAAGACCGTATTCCATACATCTCGAAACTAGGTGATTTCTACTATAACTTTTGGCAAGACGAGGAAAACGAGCGCGGCATACTTCGTCGTACTTCACTGAGCGAGTATCGAAAACCAACTCCGAATTGGGAAGTTGTCATCGACATCGATCAACTCGGTGAATCTGAACAGGAAAGCTGGGTTTACAAGGGTTCATCAACGCTCAGACCGACCTATGACCGTACTTTGATGAATCTTTCGAGGGGAGGATCTGACGCAGCGGTAGTACGGGAGTTTGATCTAACAACGCTCGCGTTCGTGACCGAAGGATTTACCTTGTCTGAGGCTAAAAGCGACGTCTCGTGGTTGAGCAGGGACGAAATCTTGGTCGCAACGGACTTTGGCGACGGTTCGTTGACGGAATCTGGTTATCCGCGCCTCGTCAAACGCTGGTCCCGTG
>JAGWBO010000006.1:33977-57627 GCA_021295855.1 Pseudomonadales bacterium
AGAGCACTGACGTGGGAATTTTCGGGTTCTCGGACCAAACGAAGGACTTCGAACGCGCTGGCGTAGTTCGATCGATCGATTTCTTCAATTCCGATATGTATCTGCTTGTAGAAGACGAGTTGGTTTTGATCGAAAAACCGACGCACGCCGATGCTTCATTTTTCCGCGAATGGCTCCTCATAACACCAAAAAAAGACTGGGTTCTTGATGAGACCACGTACCCTAGTGGTTCGCTGCTTGCTGCCGATCTCGCCAGCTATTTAGCAGGCGAACGACATATCCACGTTTTATTCGAGCCTACGTCCAGCCGGAGCTTAGCTGGCTTCAGCAGTACGCGCAACTTTATCTTGTTGAATGTCATGGAAAACGTGCGCAATCAGATTGAATTAGCTTCCTTTCGCGACGACCGATGGCAGATCGAACCTCTAAGCGCAACACAAGGGTTTCAAACCATATCTATCCGTCCCGTCGACGAGAGTGAGAACGACTCATACTTCATGACGAAGAGCGATTTTCTGACGCCCCCTACGTTCGCGCTGGGGCAAATCGGCGGAACTTACGAAGTTCTAAAACAAGAACCGCATGTCTTCGATACAAGCGGACTCGCTCTTACGCAACATTGGGCGACCTCAAACGACGGAACCAGAATCCCGTACTTCCAGGTAGGACCTGCGGAACTCAAATCGCCAAGCCCAACGCTACTCTACGGTTACGGCGGTTTCGAGGTTCCGCTCCTACCGGGCTATCAGAAGGTAACAGGCTCTGCTTGGCTAGAAACAGGTAGCACATACGTAGTCGCGAACATCCGCGGCGGCGGCGAATTCGGACCGGATTGGCATCGTGCGGCGCTGAAGGAAAATCGCCACAAAGCCTATGAGGACTTTATCGCGGTGGCCGAAGACCTAATCGCTCGAAACGTGACTAAGCCTCAACTGCTTGGTACCATGGGAGGAAGCAATGGCGGACTCTTGATGGGAAACATGCTGACTCGTCGACCAGATCTGTTCGGTGCGATCGTCGCGGCGGTTCCGCTATTTGACATGCAGCGATACCACTTGCTCCTTGCAGGCGCAAGTTGGATGGCGGAATACGGCGACCCGGACATTGCTGAAGAGTGGGCTTTTATCAAGCGCTTCTCACCATACCACAATCTTGTGCGCGATGCGGACTATCCTCCATTGTTCGTGACGACCTCAACCGCAGATGATCGCGTCCACCCAGGGCACGCGCGCAAATTGGTCGCACGTATGCGGGAACTAGAGAAAGATGTAACCTACTACGAAAACCTAGAAGGTGGACACACAGGCGCAGCAGATAACACACAACGAGCGTTTATGTCCGCGTTGCAGTATCAGTTTTTATGGGAGCATTTGCACGTCGAAGGTAAGACTTCAGGCGTCGACTAATAAAGCCCAGGATTCCGATTAACTATGCTGCGAATACTTTACCGGGATTGAGGATACCCTTTGGATCAAGCGTAGTTTTGAGCGTTCTCATCATGTTGACTTCGATGCTATTTCGCGAGATGTCCAGATAGGGTTTTTTCTCCAGCCCTACGCCATGTTCAGCAGACACAGATCCGCCAATTGGTCGGAGTGGTTCATAAACGCACAGATTTACGTCATGGTGTGCCGACTCGTTGTCGCCGGCCGAAATTGCAAAGTGAAGGTTTCCGTCACCCATGTGACCAAACGTGAATAGCTGATGGTGTCCAAATCGACGTTGTAGTTTGTCCCTGACTTCGTCCACATAGCGTTCCATGTAAGGGACCTGTAGACTGACGTCATAAATAAACACTGGATCATATTGGAATATCTGCTCCACATCGTCGCGCATCGCCCAGAACTGCTTGCGCTGATCACCGTTTTGTGCGACAGTCGCGTCGGTCGCTAGTCCTTTATCCAATGCTTCTGCAAGTCCGTCTTCTAATCGCACCCTGTCATTCTCTGGGTCGCCCCCCATAGTCTCGATCAATACGTAAATGGGGTAGCTCTGTTCCAACGGAGGTCGTTGTTTAGCTGGTGGTGTAGTCACTAAACGATAAAAATCATTCCACATGACTTCAAACGCTGACAAAGTGCCACCCAAACAGGCGTCCATGTGTTTGAGAATGAGCGGCATCTTCTCAAAGCTATCAGCCGCCACAATGGCAGTTTCCTGGCTTCGCGGCAGTTCTCTGAGTCTTACGACCGCGCGAGTAACGACTCCAAGGCAACCTTCAGTCCCGATGAACAGTTGTTTGATGTCGAATCCTGCATTGTTCTTGATCATCTCATTCATCGAGGACACGACCGTTCCGTCCGCGAGAACAGCTTCGGTACCTAAAACCATGTCTCGAGTCATGCCGAAACGTATAACGCGATTACCACCTGCGTTGGTTGCGATGTTGCCACCGATGGTGCAACTACCACGCGCACCAATATCAAGAGGGTAAAGCAACCCTTTTCGTTCGGCTTCCTCCTGAGCAGCCTGTAGCATGACACCAGCTTGCAAGGTCATTGTCCGATTGACGACATCGACGCATTCAATTTGGTTCATGCGTTCGAGCGACAGAATTAAATCTGTCTGGACAGTGTCCGCGCCTTCAACCAAGCCAGTCCTTCCGCCGTGTGCGATGACCGTCTGACCTCGCGCGTGGCAGAGTTTGAGGATCTCGCTTACCTCGTCAGTTGTCCGCGGGCGCACGATTGCAAGGGCTTGAATAGATTGCGGCCGCCAAATACCAACTGCGCGCGAACTTACATCCTCACCGGTGAGAACGCCATCCGAACCAGCAATTCCGACTAGGTCAGCGACAAGTTGACTCATTGAATGCTATCTCGACACGAAAGCTGTGGAGTATAGAGAATGCCAACGCTGCATCAAAGCGGTGAGGCAAATACTCGTATTAACGGGCTCCAGCCCTTACGACTAGTGTGGCACTGCCGCGTGTGTCGGTGGTGGCAAAGGAATCGGGTCCACTTCGCCGCCAAAATAAACTATACGAGAAGCCCATGCGTAATCCGCTTCGAATGCGAGTAAGTACATCAAGACCAGTAGGACAAGCGGCGGTACAAGTATCGCCGTGATCAGGGTTGGGCGTTCCCATTTCATGTGCATGAACACCGCGACGATGAAACCCGCTTTGAGCAGCATGAAAACCACAATCAAAAACCAGCGCAAATGCTCTTTAAACTCAAAGTAATCCACCATGTACGAGGCGATGCTGAAAACAAATAGCAATCCCCAGACAAGAAAGTAAACCTTGATCGGATGTTGTTGACCGACTTCCGCCATAACTAAAGCGTGAATCCTTACCAGAGATAGAAGAAAGCGAAAATGAAGACCCAAACTAGATCGACGAAGTGCCAGTAAAGACCGGTAATCTCGACGATCTCAAAGCTTGTGTTGTCATATTTGCCGCGTAGTACCCGAATCGCGACAATCAGCAAGTAGGCCACGCCCGCCGATACGTGCAAGCCATGAAAACCAGTGATCATAAAAAAGAACGAGCCAAACTGCGGGGCACCCATTGGGTTTTGCCAAGCCTTAACGCCTTCGCCAGTGATCAGCTTCGTCCACTCGAATGCTTGCATGCCTACGAATGAAGCCCCGAGCATTGCAGTTGCAAACATGAGCCAAAACACCGCAACTTTACGTTTGCGATAACCCATATTGACCGCCATCGCCATGGTCCCACTGGACGTGATCAAGATGAACGTCATGATCGCGATTAATAGCAACGGCACCGGCGTACCAAACGCTTCCAGCGAGAAGACTTCGCTGGGATAGGGCCACGCATCCGTTTGCGTCATTCTTACCGCCATGTAGCTGACCAAGAACGACGTGAAAATGAATGTGTCCGAGAGCAGGAAAATCCACATCATGGCCTTGCCCCACGGCACGGCCTTAAAGGTGGTGACGTCTGACGACCAGTCGTCAACGATCGTGGTTAGTGGTCCCTGATTCGTCTGTGCAGCTTCAGCCATATCTGCTTGATCTGTACCTTGTATTAGCGATTAGGACGATTGGCCTTGTGGGACCGTTTGCGGTATGAAATCCTTATCCGAGCCGGGAACGCTGTAGTCATACGCCCACCGATGGACTGTCGGCAGCTTATCGCCCCAATTGCCGTGTGATGGCGGCGTATCAGGTGTACACCACTCGAGGCTATTCGCGCCCCACGGATTGTCACCGGCTGGTTTTCCGTAGAAGTAACTGTGGACCAAATTGCCTATGTACAACAGCTGTGCAACGCCAACGAACAACGCGGTCCAGGTGATAACCTCGTTCAGCAATTGCGCCGAGGCCGGATAGAAACTTGAATCAAAATTCTCGTAGTATCGTCTTGGAACCCCGATAAACCCGAGGTAGTGCATCGGGAAATAGATGATGTACGTACCTAGGAATGTAATCCAAAAGTGCCACTTCCCGATCGTGTCGTTAAGCATGCGACCGGTGAGTTTCGGATACCAGTGGTAGATGCCCCCAAAGATTGCGAGAATCGGCGATACGCCCATGACCATATGGAAGTGGGCTACGACGAAATACGTATCGGATAACGGTACGTCAATGATCACGTTGCCAAGGAACAATCCCGTAATGCCGCCCATGATGAATGTCAGTACGAACGACAGCGCGTACAACATCGGGACGGTTAACTTGATATTAGCCTTCCAGAGCGTCAAAACCCAGTTGTAGACCTTGATAGCCGTCGGGACGGCGATGATGAGGGTCGTCGTCGCGAAGAAGAACCCGAAATATGGGTGCATTCCCGCGACAAACATATGGTGCGCCCACACGATGAACGACAAGATGCCGATAAATACCAGCGCCCAAACCATGAGTCGATAGCCGAAGATATTTTTACGTGCGTGGACCGAAATTAGGTCCGATACGACGCCGAACGCAGGCAGGGCAACGATGTAGACCTCAGGATGACCAAAAAACCAGAATAAGTGTTGGAACAGCAACGGCTGTCCACCGTCGTGTGCCAGTGTTTGACCCATTGAAACGATGGCAGGCATAAAGAAACTAGTGCCGATCTTCAAATCTAGGATCATCATGATCGCGCTCACGAATAATGCCGGGAACGCCAATAGACCTAAGAACGTGGCAACAAATATGCCCCACACGGTTAAAGGCATGCGCATCAACGACATACCACGTGTTCGTGCCTGAAGAATGGTCGTAATGTAGTTCAGACCACCCATCGTGAATGCGACAATGAACACGGCCAGCGACGCCAACATCGTCATGATTCCCCAATCCGCCCCCGGGGTACCCTCAGTAATCGTCTGCGGCGGGTAGAGCGTCCATCCAGCGCCTGTTGGCCCACCTAATCCCGGTATGTATCCAAGTAGTAGGATGATCACTGATATCAGGTATACCCAATAGCTGAGCATATTCACAAACGGGAAGACCATGTCCCTTGCGCCGCACATTAGCGGCACGGTGAAATTACCAAACGCTCCTAATAGAAATGCAGTAAGTAGGTATATCACCATGATCATGCCATGCATGGTGATCGCCTGGTAGTAATAGTCCTCGACGAACCAATCCATAAACTCTGGATACGCAATTTGAATGCGCATCAGGTCTGAGAGGAACAGCGCGACCAAGCCAACTGCGATCGCCGTGATGCCGTATTGAACGGCAATCACTTTGTGATCTTGACTGAACACGTACTTCCCTATCCAAGTCTTTGGATGGTGAAGCGGCGCGGTCTCCTGATAGGGGATTTCAGCTGTTGCCATCAGAATTCCTCATCAAAAATGCTAGTGTTACGTCGGTCCATCTTTATTTGGCGGTCTCCTGCAGGAAGCGGAGTAGCGCTTCCATTTCGTCGTCTTCAAAAGCATACGGTGTCATCACCGACCCAAATCCCTCTACGAGTTTCACGTTGGGTTCAACGATCGATTCAACGATATAGGCCTCGTCCGCAATTACCGTAGAACCATCATCGAGAACGACTTCGCGTCCCCACAGTCCTTGCCAAGTCGGTCCAACTACCGAGGTACCGTCTAGTGAATGACATGCAAAGCAGCCGTTCTGGTCTGCAACCTGCCGGCCTTTCGCAACGATGGGCTCTTCCGGTACCTGTCCAGCTTTCATTTCGGCCCAGGTTACTTGTGAATCCAACCATGCTTCGAAGTCTTCCTGAGTATCGATATACATCGTGCCACGCATATTGTGGTGGCTACGCCCGCATAGTTCAGCGCAGAGGATTTCAAACTCGCCGGTTCGCGTCGGTCGGAACCAGAAATAGGTGATCATCCCGGGAACCATGTCCATTTTGGCGCGGATTTCAGGTACCCAAAAGTTATGAAGCACATCTTTGGATCGCATCACAACTTTGATATTACGGTCAAGTGGCAGATGGAGTACGTTACTTGCGATCAGGATGTCATCCTCGCCGTGAGGATCACCATCGCGCATCCCAAATGGGTTCAGCGATGTAATGTTTGGTTCAAACGTCGTACCATCCAGACCACGTTCCACGTTCTTCTTAACGGATGTGGTGCCGAAGATGCCGTCCTCGCCAGGAAAACGGAACTTCCATGTCCACTGTTCCCCCAGAACTTCGACTTCCATAGCATCTGGCGGGACTTGCACGTAGTCGTCCCAAACAATCAGACCCGGCGCCAACATAATCACAACGCCGATAGAGGTGATGATCGTCAGCCAACTTTCAAGAACTGGGTGCTCGGGTTCATAGTGTGACTCGCCACTTTCGTGGTACTTGTAGCGCCAAATCGCCCAAGCCATAAATAAGCCCAAGAGCACAAACGCTACACCGCAGATCCACCAGGTGACCTTGACGGTGAAGTCGATAAACTCCCAGTTTGACGCAATCTCCGTAAACTGCCATGGGCTCCACACATTGAAGATCACTGAGCCAACAACCACGATTCCAAGCAATATGGCTACGTGATGATCAAGAATCTTTCGCATGGTCCTCCGCTTCCGCGAATTTACGCACTACTCTAGGCACGTTCGCGCACGAGCGCGATCTCAGCGAGCAGAATGCGATTCGCAAGTACCTCAACAGCGACGTTTCTGCTCGTTCGTAGTAGCGTCAAACACGAACGTAACACACCTTAATTTACATAAAGCGGTACGCTGTCTCAGTAAAAGACATTGTTTAGGTCGCTAATTTTAATTATCGGTTTGACTTTCGATTGAAGTTTACTTCCGCCGTGTCGGGAAGATCTCCTTCGCAGGTACGTAGTCTGCACCTGTCGCGTTGGCAACCGCTTCATGAGTGACATATCCGTGGATCGGTTGATAGCGCGCTAGCAACTCCCTTGTCAGCTAACGCTAGTGCGAATGGCAGCGTGGCATTGTTAAGTGCAAATGTCGATGTCCTTGCCACCGCGCCCGGCATATTCGCGACGCAGTAGTGCACCACATCATGCTTCACGAAAATTGGCGCTGAGTGAGTTGTAGCCTTTGAAGTCTCGAAACACCCGCCTTGATCAATCGCTACATCGACCAGCACAGAGCCGAGTTGCATGTCTTTCACCATGTCCTCAGTCACCAACCGGGGTGTCGTGCTTCCGGGAACCAAAACAGCCCCAATAACAAGGTCAGCTTCGGCTACATGTTCATGGACTGAATTGACCGTGGAGTAACGTGTGTGAAGCGCGGGTCGAAATAGAAGCTCCAGCTCCGCTAACCGACGCAAATCAACGTCAAAAATGACGACGTCCGCTTCCATACCGAGCGCAATTCGCGCAGCGTTCATTCCAACCACCCCGCCTCCCAAAACGACTACTCGCGCCGGCTGCGAACCTGGAACACCGCCTAGGAGCGTACCGCGACCACCTTGTTCTATCTCTAGTGCATGTGCCCCTGCCTGTACCGACATACGACCCGCGACTTCACTCATTGGCGCGAGCAGAGGTAGTCGACCTTGACCATCCGTCACGGTTTCGTAGGCGATCGCCGTGCACTCACTGTTGATTAAATTACTTGTTAGTATCGGATCTGGAGCAAGATGCAGATAGGTAAAGAGAATCTGACCCTTGTGCAAGCGCGCAACCTCTTCAGGTTGAGGCTCTTTTACTTTGACAATCAAGTCCGCTTCGAACAATTGGTCCAGGTCGCTTGTTAGCGTCGCCCCAGCATCGCGGTATTCTTCATCCGTCAATCCGAGTTTGAAAGCACACCCAGCTTCAACGATGACACTGTGCCCGTGAAGCACAAACTCTCGGACACTTGCTGGAGTTAGGCCAACTCGATTTTCATCCGTTTTAATTTCTTTAGGAACGCCAATCAACACAATAATCAGTTCTCTCGAAAAAGCGTAATTTCCATGAACGCCGAGGACGATCGAATCGGTAGCCTCGAGTATGTGACACCAATTGTTGCAAGTATTAGGTAAACGTGTCGGATTCTGTTTCTCATCAATTGTTGCTTGACTGTCTTGCTCGTTGTGTCGAAGAACGCTTTGCAATCGACGCACTTGACGGGCTGTGCGACGCTCTTGAACTTGCTTTGCATTCAGGCGCTGGTACCCACACCGAACTAATCGAAGCGCTGGCGAATTACGGCCACCAACTTCATGCTGGAGCAATTCAGTTATCCGATGAGACGACCGCGTTATTTCGTGAAGCCCAAGCGATCCTTAGCGAAGACGGCACGTCGCGACAGGGCATCTCTATCGATGACCGAGCTACTCGTTTACTAGAGCGCATTGATCTCGAAGCGTCTGGTGGCTTTGATGCATTTGAAGCGGGCGAAGTTTCAGCTGTCGACGTTTCTGCGACCTCAAACTATGAAGTCGTGCAGCTTCGAAACACGATCCACCGCCTACACGCCTCGCTCGACACCTTGGAGCGCTACGCCAGTTCAACTGGAGTAGGCAAACCGTTAGCCGACGTTCTTTCGCGTCATCGGCAGCTACTTGACTCGCTAACTACTACATCTCCTGGCAGTCAAGTCGTGCCACTAATGACCGTAGAAGAAATGCTCGGGCTTCAACTCGGAGGCACCCACGTCAATGTGAATGTAGAGGGAGAAGGTTCCGTACATGCGACGTACGCTCCGATCTTGACGTCACTAGTGACCCACCTAACCGCAAGTTTTGACGCGACAACGAATAGAACCGTAACGATCAAACCAAATCAAGACGTGATTGAAATCGAGCTAACTCTTGAGATGGACCAAGCAAGCCTGACCGGACTACGTGCAAAAGCAATCGAGCGTGATTTTCTACGTGTTCACGCACCACTGCGCGACGGTGATGAGCTACAGTACGTGTTGCTTCCCGACACCTGTGAGGCCGGCGAGTGCCTCGTTCAATCGTCCGCGTTATTCGATCATTTCAATGCCCTCGGAGCAAACGTCGCTATCGACTCGCCCGACAAAACGATCCGAGTGTGTGCGGAGTTGGCAGCGAATGTCAGACTGGAATCAGTCACCGTATTTCAGATAGATGGCGCAACGTACGCGATATTGACAAACTCAATAAACGATATTGACTATACCCGAAGCGTAAACGACACAACTTTCAAACAAACTACTGAGAGTACCGGCAAGACCTTACACCTAAAAGGCTTAGGTCCTTCAAAGACAAACTGTGAGGTATCTCTCCTAATTGAGGACGACGATGGGTCAGGCGCTTTGTTTGTAGATCAAATCGAATCACCGGGTCAGCTGGTGGTTGGGGACACATTCGACGCAACGATTCACGTTGGAGGCAGCGTGAGACTACTAGATCGCCGCCTCGTCGTCTTAATTTCGAGGGATGACCTTGCTGAATCTCGTCAGCCGTCCCGCAGTGCGGAACCAGATGCGATGCTCCGATTACTCGCGCTCGGGGATGTCATATTCGCTTCACAGGTGAATCGACACGTTAGCCAAGTTTCATTTGCCGATGGTGATATGGTCGCAATGTCTACGCTTCAAGAACAAAGACCGCATGCGATTTACCTTGAACACCGAGATCTCTCAACGTACACCGATGTGCTTTCGAGTGCCCAACAACTGCACGTACCCTTGATCGTTCGGACGTGCGGAGAATTAAGCGCAACAGTCGACGACCGAGCCCTCGAATATGAGTCGATCACAACGCTGACGGAGCTCGAATCTAAGCTGCTGTCGCTCACAACAGACGAAGACAAGAAACCTCGACAGTGACTACGATCTAAGAATCTGACCTAGAAAAGCTTGCGTGGGTCGTGCCAGATTCAGCGTATAGACATGAATTCCACAGGCACCATCTGTCATCAATCGACGACACAATTTCGCAACGAAGTTCGCGCCATACGCGCGTAGCGCCTCAGAGTTAGACTCCAGTGCCCGTAGCTGCATCGTCAGCCAGCGCGGAATTTCAGCGCCACATTTCTCAGAGAACTGAACCAGTTTCTCAAAGTTTGCAATTGGCATGACACCTGGAACGATCGGAGCATCGATCCCAGCACTCCGACAGCTACTTACGAATGCCGGAAAAGCATCGGCGTTGTAAAAATACTGTGTAATGCACCGGTCTGCGCCCGCGTCGACTTTCTCCTTCAATCGATCGATATCGTCACTAATTGACTGAGCCTCTGGGTGCATTTCTGGGTAGCAACCGACGTGTAATCTGAGTTGATCCCCCATTTCCTCACGGATTAGCGTTAAAAGCTCGTGTGCGTATCGAACTGGCAGTTCGCCAGACGAGTCTTCGCTGACGTCGCCACGTAGTACCACCATTTCCGAGACGCCGATATCCACATACTTCTCTATCAATGTCACCATTTCGTTTCGAGAGTCGCTTCCCCACGTTACATGTGGGATCGCATTGAATCCACGCTCATGAAGCAAGCGAACGGTTTCCAAAGTTCCTTCTCGTGCTGTACCACCCGCACCGTGCGTTACTGAGAAGAAATCTGGTTCAAATTCAGCTAGTCGACTGGCGGTCCGAAGGAGATTCCGGATCTCTCGAGGTGTTTTAGGCGGGAAAAATTCGAAACTAAGGTGCGAGAAATCGCTACGTACCAAAGGCATCCGCCTTCAGTAGTTGGGCTCGATCAGTACTCTCCCATGTGTACTCGTCGTCCGCGTGACCGAAGTGTCCGAACGTCGCCGTTCGACGGTAAATAGGGTTCCTTAAGTTGAGCATTTCAACGATTCCGCCTGCACTCAAATCGAAGTGTTTGGAGACGAGTGAACCAATGCTCTCGTCGTCAACACCCATCGCGGCTGTGCCAAACGTATTGACGACCACATCCACGGGTTGTGCCTGACCGATCGCATAGCTGATTTGCACTTCGCATCGATCTGCTAATCCTGCGGCAACTACGTTTTTTGCCACATAACGCGCCGCATAGGCGGCTGAACGATCCACCTTCGTCGGATCCTTGCCGGAAAACGCGCCACCTCCGTGGCGAGCCATGCCTCCGTATGTATCAACAATAATCTTGCGCCCGGTTAGACCGCAATCTACTGCAGGTCCTCCAAGCGTCCATGGACCGCAAGGATTTACGAAAATTTTGGAGTCTGAGATATCGAAGTTCTCGGTAAGAACTGGCCTGATGATCTTTTCGGTCACCTCGCGTTCAACGAATTCATCTTCAAGCTCGGCCGCGTGTTGTGCCGAAAACACGATGGTATTAATCGCACTTGGTCGACCATTCTCGTACGCAAACGTCAGCTGACACTTTGCATCCGGTCCAAGGAAATCCATTCCATTACGCCGCACCTCCGCATGTTTTCGCATCAACCGATGTGAATACATAATGGGGGCCGGCATCAGCTCGGGCGTTTCATTGGAAGCGTAGCCAAACATCATGCCCTGATCGCCGGCGCCCACCTCGTCCTGTGCGGCTTCAGATTCGCCTACCTTGGTACCCGTCGCGATGTCACTTGATTGCTGATTCACCATCACGCAGACTTCGCATGCATCGTAGTCAATACCGAATTCTTTCGTGTATCCGACATCCCGAAGTACCTGACGGGCAATATGATCGTAATCCAGGTTCGTACGGGTCGAGACTTCACCCGCAATGATCACGGTATTCGACTTTAGGAGCGTTTCACATGCAACTCGTGCGTTCGGATCGCTCGTTAGTGCGGCATCGAGGACCGCATCAGAAATCTGATCGCAAAGTTTGTCAGGGTGACCCTCTGATACTGATTCAGAGGTGAATGTGCGGTACTCGCTCAATACAAGCTCCCAATTCACTGCATGTGAAAGACAACGCAGTGGGCAAATTTAAGTGAACGAAGTATTGTAAGCAGAGAATTCGCCACTCTCACAGGCGCAACGGTAACATTCTCTCGACTTACTTCCTTTTCAACAAACAAAATTAGGCGATGCGACGTTTTTATATCTTCCGTACAAAAGTATTTAAGCGGGATACCTCCGTTTCCATTTTTATATTTAGTTCGGATTAGAAAAGATATTTATATCAATAAAAAACTAGTGAAATTTGACCAGACCTTTAATCCGCGTGTGCAAAATTAGCCGCTCGTTTCTCACACCTCTCTTATGGACACCAGCAAAGAACGCGCCAACGCTATACGGGCATTGGCTATGGACGCTGTACAGCAGGCCAATTCGGGTCACCCCGGTGCGCCAATGGGATTGGCGGATGTAGCAGCGGTTCTGTGGCGAAACTACCTACGTTTTAATCCGAAGAATCCAAATTGGTTCAATCGCGACCGATTTGTTCTTTCCAACGGGCATGGTTCGATGCTGCTCTATGCAGTACTGCACCTCACCGGATACGACGTGACGATCGACGATATCCGCAATTTTCGCCAGCTCCATTCGAAAACAGCGGGTCACCCAGAGTACGGCGAATGCCCCGGTATCGAAACCACGACAGGTCCGCTCGGTCAAGGTTTTGCTAACGCGGTCGGCATGGCATTAGCGGAACAACTCCTCGCAAATGAATTCAATCGTGAAGGATTTAAGATCGTCGACCATCGCACCTGGGCATGTGTTGGCGACGGGTGCTTGATGGAAGGAATCTCGCATGAAGCCGCATCCTTGGCTGGGACACTCGGTCTAGACAAATTGATTGTCATTTATGACAGCAACGGCATATCGATCGACGGTGAGACTAAATATTGGTTCACCGAAAATGTCGCAAACAGATTCGAGGCATACGGTTGGCGAGTGATTGATGATGTCGATGGCCACGACGTTCAAGCCATTGACCGAGCGTTCGAAACAGCTTGCGAGGCAAGTGATCGACCCACATTAATCTGTTGCACAACTACGATCGGCTACGGGGCACCTAATAAGGGTGGAACAGCGGGCGCACACGGCTCGCCACTCGGCGATGACGAAATCGCGCTCGCGCGCGAGCAGCTGGGTTGGTCACATGAGCCATTCTCTGTACCTGATTCGACTTACTCAGAATGGGATTCGACAGATCGAGGAAAGAGGCTCGAAGACGACTGGCGATCCCTAATGTCCGCCTACGCCGAGGCGCATCCTCAACTCTCTAGCGAGCTGAGACGACGTATTGAAGGCGAATTGCCCGAAGGGTGGAATGAGACGATCACAGAGTTCGCACAAAGAGGGCAGAACGAAGGCGCTTCCCTTGAGACCCGAAAAGCTTCCGGTCAGTGCCTCAATGTACTCGGCCCAGAAGTAACGGAACTACTGGGCGGGTCTGCTGACCTGACCGGCTCGAACAACACACAATGGGACGGTGCAGGATGGTTGTGGGAAGGTGGTCGCTATCTGAACTACGGCGTGCGGGAATTCGGTATGACTGCCGTCGCAAATGGACTGTCGCTACACGGTGGCTTCATCCCATATACCGGCACATTTCTCGTGTTCATGGAGTACGCCCGAAACGCAGTACGGTTAGCAACGCTCATGGGGCTCCGGCATATCTTTGTATACACCCATGATTCTGTCGGTCTCGGCGAGGATGGTCCAACCCATCAACCGATTGAGCAACTCACTAACCTGAGGACGACGCCAAATCTCGCTGTTTGGCGCCCATGTGACGTCCCCGAAACTGCGATTGCTTGGCGGGAAGCCTTAAAGAGGACTGACGGACCATGCGCCATCGTTCTAACTCGACAAAAGACCCAGCCTCAATGCCGCGATGCCGAAACGTTTGGCAACATCGCGAAAGGTGGCTACACGTTGCGGCGTGAGTCATCTACCCTGCAGTTGATCTTGATTGCCACCGGCTCCGAGGTCGAAGTAGCACAAGCCGCGGCAGATCAATTAGAGGCAGATGGTTACGGCGTTCGGGTCGTCTCAATGCCATCCGTTGATCGATTCCAAGCCCAAACTGTCGCCTATCAGCAGTCTGTACTTCCGAATGAAGTGCGTAAACGTATTGCAGTTGAAGCGGCACACCCAGACTACTGGCGAAGATTTGTAGGCCTCGACGGCGATGTTGTTGGTATCGCTCGTTATGGTCTATCCGCACCTGGTCCCGAGGTGATGGCAGAACTCGGCATAAACCCGGCAAATGTCGTGCAAGCCGCAGTCAATTTGCTTACCTAGCGCATGGTCGTCAACACGCTAGCTGACACCTACCTACGCAACAAACGAGTCGTTATCCGAGCAGACTTAAACGTTCCTCTCGACGGTACCACGATCACGAATGACTTGCGTATACGCGCTTCGCTACCGACGATTGAGTTCGCACTCAACAAAGGCGCTAGAGTGCTCGTGGTATCTCATTTGGGTCGCCCAGAACCTGGGGCGACTAATCGCGACCTTTCACTTCAACCTGTTGCCGATCGACTCCGAGACCTACTTAAGCGTCCTGTTGACCTCATTCAAACGCGTGACCACGACGTCGACATAAATCCCGGCGAGATCAAACTCCTCGAGAACATTCGTTTCGAAGCAGGGGAGACCAAGAACGATCCTGATCTAGCTCGTTCGCTCGCATCACGTTGCGACGTTTATATAAACGACGCGTTCGGTACCGCACATCGGGCGCATGCATCAACACATGGTATCGCAGATTACGCGAAGGAGTCCTGTGCAGGTCTCCTGCTAGCATCGGAAATCGAAGCTTTGGAACGAGCCGTAGCGAACCCGACGCGACCGCTAGTAGCCGTCTTGGGTGGGGCCAAGGTATCCGGCAAACTTGAAGTGCTACACAATCTCAAAGACATCGCAGACACATTGCTGGTCGGTGGCGGAATGGCTAATACGTTTCTGCTGGCTTCAGGACACGATGTCGGTGATTCGCTTGTCGAGAATGATCTCGTTGACAACGCCCAAGCAATTCGAGAAGCGACAGATCTTCCTCTGCCGGTTGACGTCATGACAGCTGAATCCATCAGTGAGCAGAGTCACGCATTTCTACGATTGATCGAGTCCGTTCCGAGTGTCGAGTCAATCGTGGATATCGGACCCGAAACAGCACGTCGCTACAGCAAAATAATCGCTAATGCAGGCACCGTAATCTGGAATGGTCCCATGGGTATTTTTGAGTACCCACAGTTCGCCGAAGGTACGCGCGGAATTGCCGATGCGATCGCGGAAACCTCAGCGTTTACGCTGGCCGGTGGCGGCGATACTGTAGCTGCGATTGAGCAATTCGACATTACAGACCGCATTGACTACATTTCTACTGGCGGAGGCGCATTTCTCGAGTTTATCGAAGGTAAGAGCTTACCGGGAATTGAGGTGCTGAAACAGAAACCAGTCACTCCTCAGAAGAGGCTGATATGTCCTCTAAAACAACTGCGACCGAGCAATTTCAGTCGAGAGCATTGAACGTACTCGGTGCTAATCAAATCAAAACCGATTCTGACGACCTCGCGAATTGGGGAACTGACTGGACCAAGAGCTTCACGGTCGACCCACTTGCTGTGGTGTTCCCTGAATCAATCGATCAGGTGGCGCAGCTTGTGAAGCGCGCTCCTGCATGGGGTGTTGCCCTCGTACCTTCCGGCGGACGTACAGGGCTTTCTGGTGGCGCGGTCGCTCCAAATCAGGAAATCGTCGTGTCCCTCGATCGTATGAACCAGATTCTCAAGTTCTTCGAAACTGACAAGATCGTGCATTGCCAAGCTGGCTTAGTTACTCAGCAACTCCAAGATTTCGCGAACGAACAAGACCTGTTCTATCCCGTTGACTTTTCGTCTTCAGGTTCTAGTCAAATCGGCGGAAATATCGCCACCAACGCTGGCGGTATTCGAGTCATTCGATATGGGATGACCCGTCGCTGGGTGGCTGGACTCACTGTGGTCACCGGGACAGGCGAGGTTTTGCGTCTCAATCACGGGCTTGTGAAGAACGCGACGGGGTATGACCTCCGCCACTTATTTGTTGGCTCGGAAGGAACGCTAGGTATCATCGTCGAAGCGGAAATGCGTCTGATCCCGCGACCGGAAGAGCAGCAGGTCATGGTACTTGCTATATCCGAACTGCGCGATATTCTGAATGTGCTACGTGCTTTTCAAGGCAGTCTGGAACTGTCAGCATTCGAGTTTTTTTCTGAACTAGCGTTACAGAAAGTACTAGCGCATCGAGACGTACCACGTCCATTCACGACGGCGAGTCCGTTCTACGCGTTGCTCGAATATGACGCGCACAAACTCGAGACCGCGAATGCAACGTTTGAGCGCGTTGTTGAATCAGGTTGGGTTCAGGACGGGATCGTCAGTCAGTCATTGAGCCAAGCATCCGCGTTGTGGGAGCTGCGTGAAGGAATCAGCGAATCTATCGCGCCATACACACCGTACAAGAACGACATCTCCGTGAGAATTGGTGAGATTCCGGGATTCTTGGACGACGTCGAGAGCGTGGTGACCAAACGCTACCCCGACTTAGAGGTCGTATGGTTCGGTCATATCGGAGATGGAAATCTGCACCTAAATATCCTTCGACCCGCTGACGTTTTGGTCGACGATTTCTATGAGCGTTGCCACAAAATCAGCCCAGAGCTTTTCGGCCTGATTGAGCGGCGGCATGGCAGCATATCTGCCGAACATGGCGTGGGACTCCTAAAGCGAGATTTCCTGAACTACTCGAGAACTGAGGAAGAAATCCAGGTAATGCGCGGACTAAAACGCGTTTTTGATCCTCACGGAATCCTTAACCCCAATAAGCTATTAACCGCCTAGAGCCGTACTAGACTCACTTCGTTCACCAATTGTTGAACGACCCATCACGGCGATGAAATTCAGGCGGCCAACTGTTCAGTGGCGCCGGTCGCTCTAGAGCCAACGTTTCGTTAAATTCGACGCCTAGACCTGGCTCGTCACGGGGACGTGCATACCCATCCTCAAACAGTACTTGCTTAGGGAACAGATCCTGCGCATAGCTCCCCGGTGCTCGTGGCATCTCCTGTACCCCGACGTTAGTACTCGCCATGCATAGTGCAACGCCTGCCGCTGCACTGACGGGACCAAGCGGATTGTGCGGCACGATATCAATGAAGTGTGTTTCACACCAATGCGTGATCTTGAGCGCTTCGGTTAGACCACCTGCGATACAAAGGTCGATTCTTGCGTAATTAATCAGTTCCTCTTCAATGACTTCTCGGAAATCCCATTTGGACGACCATTGCTCACCCGCAGCGATCGGGACGCTTACTTGCTGCCGCAAGGTTCTATAAGAAGCGGGATTCTCCGATCGCAATGGGTCTTCAATAAAAAACATGTTGAATGGTTCAAGCGCTTTACAGAGTGCAACGGAATTGGCTGTGTCTAAGCGAGTGTGTACATCAATGCACAAGTTAACGGCGTCGCCGACTGCTTCTTTTATGGATGAAATTAACTCAACCGCGCGAGGTATCGCCTCTCGAGGTTCAAAGAGGGGACCGCTCTCATTGGATTCTGACAGATCTGCAGGCAGGTCGAACCTAGCGAATTTCCACCCTTGCCTTGTGGTTTCGACACAACTTTCAACGGTTTCAGCCAGCGTAGAAGCGCGGTTATGAGGATAACAAACAACCTTGTCCCGAATTGGACCACCTAACAGGCGGTAGACCGGGAGGTCTAATGCTTTGCCTTTGATATCCCACAAGGCAATATCAATCGCGCTGATCGCGCAGGCGTAGACCTTGTCCGCTGGGAAAAAGCCGCATCGAAACATACGTTGCCATAACCGTTCTGTCGCGAGTGGATCAGCGCCGATGCACAGGTCGCTTAAATGTTGAATCGCTTGTTGAATGGCAGCGCCCCAATGACCGATGCCGACTTCACCGAGTCCCGTGATACCGTCGTCGGTCTCGACTTTGACGATGAAGTACTTTCGTTGTGTTTCGTCAAAGAAAGTAAAAGTCTTGATAGATTCGATCTTCAAGAACAGGCTCCTATTCAGCTTGGCTTGGCTGGTTCCTCAATTGAAAGACACTTACGCGGTGCTCGCAACTTTGCCGCCGCTCAACATCACCTTTCGGAAACGGTTCTTCAAACGCCGAGTGATACGAGTTGTAAACAGCGGCATCGTCGTCATCTTTGTGACACTCAAACAGCTTCAAAACCAATACTTCATTCGTGGTCATACGAGGGTAGTAATACCATCGTTGATTCTCGTTATAGCGCAGCGACAGCTGATTCGTGATTCGTCCCGACATCGTAAAGCCTTCTAAACCTGTTGAGATGATGTCGTCACGATGCACAGAGCTCGCATCCAGCACACCCAACGGAAAGTGCTGTAGTGGGTGTTTCATATGGACTGTGCGCCAGAAATTAATCAACATGAAACCGCTTACTTCGTCCTTCTCAAACATGCCACGCCATCCCCGGGCGTCTTCCGCAGCAGCAAAAGCTGCCACGTTTTCTTCGAAGTCATCTGCCGTCAAGCCGTAATCGTTGTGCACTACCTGGCCATAGAACGGATTTGCCGTGCCATCACCGCGCCGCAAGAGCATGGGGGCTTGTTGGATAGCTATCTGTTTAGTTGGTAGCAACGTATTACGAATGATGTCTTCAACTTCGGGTAAGTAATGCTCTTCGATTTCGTTCACGTCTGCCTGCGTCTTTACAGAATGGTCACCGATCGACGCAGTAGCTCCAATCGCGCCAGAATCCCAGTTTTGCACTTTTGACTCGTGCTGTAGCAACACGAACCCATGTTTCTTGAAGAACCGGCTATGAAAATCTGCTTGCCCATCGTCCTCAGATGCCTGCAACTCTCGACCATTGAACATAGCGATAGTCGGCCCTTCGCCTAACGGATAGACGCCGGGAGTCGGTCGCTGACCTTTGACGTCGATAACGATCTTGTGGTCGTTTGTGAATCCCGGCTTGAACAAACCGTTCAGACGCGTTAAAGGTGCCGTGCCGTTTTCATTGATCATCAATCTAACCTCTTAGCGTAAAACTGATTAAACAGTGGCTCTTGGTTGAAGCACTGAAGACTCAACACTGATTTGGTCAGCGAGAAAGCAATTGCCTCGAGGATTATCTAGATGAGTGCGCTATCTAGTCTTTCCCAATGTTGCTCGGCGTTTCGAGCTATGCCGGAACGTGGCTTTAACCGATTGATTCGTCGAAAACTCAAGCGTTACAAATTTGATCGATATCGCGACTCCGTGGAGTCTGAAGTACGCGCTTTCGAGATAGACACGACTCAAAAATTGCGCGGCTCGACTATGCGCCGACGGGGTCCAAAACCGTCTCGCAACATACCCCGATCGTTTGCAAATTGGACGCATGCCGTCGAAGTATTTCGGCGGTGGCAACTACCTCTATGCCGCACCGTCGTCCAATCAAGCTCAATGTTGGACGATTCGCCCAAAACACACCGTTTTCGACCACGCCTGGAATGTTGTTAAGCGCTTGCTCTACACTCTGCGGGTCACTGAGATCAATAGACTCCACGTCGAGAATCAGATTGCCATTGTCGGTTCGAAACCCCTCGCGTTCTCGTGACCTGCCTTCGAGTTGCGCGATCTGAGCTTCCACAGATGCCTTCGCCATCGGAATCACTTCGACTGGTAAGGGAAAATTTCCTAACCGTTCGACGACCTTAGATTCGTCGACCAAACACACGAAACGGTCGCTGAGCGACGCCACGATTTTTTCGCGTGTAAGCGCCCCACCACCCCCCTTGATCAATGCACCGTTGCTGTCAATTTCATCTGCTCCGTCAACATACAGCGATGCCCGCTCTCCGCAATTGGAGTCCAATACATCGACCCCAATCTTCTTGAGTGCCCGAGTAGACGCATCCGAACTGGAAAAAGCACCCCGTAGCTCAAGTTTCTCTCGGCTCAGTAATTCGATAAAGAAATTTACGGTCGAACCGGTACCGACACCTAATATGTCGTTCGGTCTGAGCCATGTCTTTGCTAATTCGACCGCGACTTCAGCGACTTGCTGCTTAAGTTGATCTTGGCTCACACAAAAATCCCAGTGTGTCGAACGTTACTCGACTTCCTCGTCGAATTCGGCGTCAGAAACTAACAGTTCAGGCTCTTTCACACGGTCAATATAGAGCACACCGTCCAAATGATCGATTTCGTGCTGACATACAGTCGAAAGAAACCCATGAAATTCCATCGACCGGGATTTTGCGGCGAGATCTAAGAAATCAAGGCGTATATGCTGAGGTCGCTCCACAAAACCCCGTTTGCCCGGAACTGACAAGCATCCTTCCCAGAATCCATCGACTGGTCCTTCGAGCACAGTGATCTCAGGATTGATGCAGATCGTTCGAGAGAGCACCTGACCGTCATCCGCATAGCCATTGTCCTCGGGGACATCAAACAACACGACGCGAACTTGTTCACCAATCTGCGGAGCTGCAAGTCCGATCCCTTTCGCGTGAGCCAGCGTTTCTGTCATGTCCTTAACTAACCGTCGCATCTTCGGCGAGCGGATTTGGCTATTGGTCACTTCTGCGGATCGTTCCCGCAAGCTAGGTGCACCAACGGTCAAGATTTGGCGAATGCTCACTCGCTATTCCCCGCCGCCAACACGAGGTACGCTTCTGCGCGACGAGAATACACGCGCCATCCCGATTCTGTTACGACCGCATCCAATCGACGGTCCCATGCTTTCTGTTCTAACGATTCAACCCTCTGTAAATCATGACCAATCCCAACTAAAAACGCTTCACTGTCTTTAAAGTAGCGATCGTAATAACCCTTGCCGCGACCCAATCGATCGCCATTGTCAGTGAAGGCGACAAGCGGCACCAACGCGACGGTTATCTCAGTCTGGGGGACGCAAGTTTCCGCGATTGGTTCCCGGATTCCCCATTTATTTAACACGAGTGTTTCAGATGGATCAAACCACATGAACGACATCTTTGCTTCGTCAATTCGCGGCGCCGCCATTTTGATACCGCCTGCGTGCAGTTTCTCGATGACAGGGTTTAGGTCCACCTCACCGTCGCTGCTGAGATACACCGCAACACACGTGACCGAATTAAATAGATTGGAACACAGGAGATGCTCACATATCGCAGCGGTATGCGCTTGTTGCAGTTCGGACGAAAGACCTCGTCGCGCACTGCGAAGTCGTGCTCGCAAATTCACGAAATATGGATTTGTTGGCGCATGGTCACCGGGATATCACGACTGATCCGATCCTGAACCGAGAGGTAACAGGTGGAGAATCCGATCGCGTCATTAGGCTTCCCCGAAGGGCATGCACACCGACAAAATCAGCGATTGCTCCTAATTCTTGAATACGGTTCGGTACTAAACCAGCCGGTGATAACCCCGGTTCAAAAAGTATAGCAAGCTGAAGGCACAACTAGGAATCGGAAAGCTCCGTATCAATCTCCTGTAGCCGACTTGTCGCCGCTTCAATCCGTCGCTTCATAGCTTCCCGTTCTTTTTCCGCAGTGCTATCCATTTCTTCGCACAGGTACTCGAGTGTTACAGCAACTAAATGATCGAGCATTCGTTTAGCCGATGCTTCGTTTTCTCCTAAGTCAGCTCGTAAATCTGTGTCTAACTTTTCAGCCGCCTTCGTCAACATGCTCTCAACACTCGGCGTGCACTTCAGCCGAAACGTACGACCAAGTATGGCGAGTTCAACCTGGACTGTTCGCTCTGACACGGGACGCTACTGAATCTTCGCGGTTGGACTTTGAAGTTGCTCGATGAGCGCTTCGATGCGGTCACACGCCGCGTCGCACCTTGCCTTTAACGCCACTCTCTCTTTTGCCCACTTCGCCTTCTCATCAACGAGTCGTTGATGTTGTTCTTGCGTTGAGGAAACTCGGTCAGCAAGTTTCTCGATCGCCTTCTCTAGTTGTAAAAGTTGCTCTTCCATCGCAATCCCGCTCGTTCATGCCGCCGTGATTGTAATAGTCGCTAGGATGAGTCATCGTCATCACACATTCGATAATTGTTCCAACTACATTCTTGATTCCACATGCTCAACATTAAGGAGAAACGCGAATACGGCCGCCGTCGCCAGCAGTGTATGGCAGCGATCGGACCCGAGAGCGTCGCCTTGGTTTTTGCAACAAGCGAGAAACGACGCAACGCCGATGTCGATTACTTATTTCGACCAAATAGCGATTTCGTCTACTTAACGGGATTTCACGAGCCCGATGCGTTACTTGTGCTAGCGCCAGGCCATGCCTCGCACGAGGAAACCCTGTTCGTGTTGCCTCGTGACATTGCAGCAGAGCAGTGGAATGGACGACGTCTCGGAGCTGATCGCGTCAAAGAGATGCTCGGTATTGAGAGCGCGTTTACGGTAGAGGAAATCCGTGAGTTGCTGCCTAATCTCCTTGATGGTCGAGACATACTGCATGTCGTCGAAGATTCAGAGACCGAACCTCAAGTTGATGTGTGGATCGGTGCTACGAAAGCGGCAGGACTTAGACCGCCCCAAGACCGGGCAAGCTTGGCGGATACGCTCCACGAACTTCGGCTTATCAAATCTGAAGCCGAGATCGAACGCATGCAGAAAGCAGCCAGAATCTCAGCGGCAGCGCACCAACGCGCAATGCGGTTTTGTCGACCCGGTATTTCTGAACTAGATCTCGAGTCCGAGTTACAGCACGAGTTCGCAATGCAAGGCGCTCGGTTTACCGCCTATCCATCGATTGTCGCAAGTGGTACGAACGCATGCATCATGCACTACATCCAGAACGACGCGACCATTCACGATGGGGATCTCGTTCTCATCGACGCTGGTTGCGAGTATCAGTATTACGCATCCGATATCACAAGAACCTTCCCTGCGAATGGGTGTTTCACATCGCCGCAGCGTGACATCTACGACCTTGTCCTCAGCGCCCAACTAGCCGCAATCGAACAGGTAAAAACAGGTCACGCGTTCACCGATCCGCACACCACGTCCACGCAAATCCTTGCCGAGGGTTTGATTGATCTTGGTGTACTAAAGGGGTCAATTGATGAAATACTTGAAAACGACCTTGCGAAACCCTTCACTGTGCATCGTTGCTCACATTTCCTCGGTCTTGACGTCCACGATGTCGGCAAGCGAGAAATCGATGGTGAGGATCGCACTCTAGAAGCTGGGATGGTGCTGACCGTGGAACCCGGACTGTATTTCGGCAATGCCGAATCCATGCCCGATCTCGATCCCACATGGCACAACATGGGCATTCGAATAGAAGATGACGTGGTCGTAACAGAAAGTGGCAACCTTGTCCTATCAGCAGATGTGCCTAAATCTGCAAGCGACATCGAAGCGCTAATGGCTGGCTGACCACAAATTTGAGCTTCGATGTTGTTGTAAGCGGTGCAGGTATCGTCGGATTAGCCGCAGCCCAAACCTTCGCCAGCCACGGTTACCGTACCCTTCTTGT
>JAGWBO010000081.1 GCA_021295855.1 Pseudomonadales bacterium
GGGACACGTAGTTTTCCGATCGCCTCTCACTTGGCGGTGTGCGCCTATTTGGATCGCGGGATAGCGTAATTTGAGATCTAGCAGCAATTCCTTAAGCGCTTGAAGTTGTGCAGTCGGCACCGGTTCTTGATCGAAATCTCCAACGAGTTGAATTCCAATCGAATTCGGGTGCTGGGTGCTCAGTTCGTCACTTACTAAACGCTCAACCTCCGCGTCAGGGTGAATGCGGTAATGGAATGATTCCCGATAACACCCGCCGTGATGGAGGAGGACAAACTTCTTCGCGCCAATTTGTCGCCTACCCGTGGTTTCGCTCAATTCAATCCCAAACTTCAATTGGAATAGGTAACCGCTCTAGCAGACGCGGGTTGATCTCAGCCATGATCGTTTCATCCATGCTTCGTGTAAGACTAGCAAGCTGACGGAGATGTTGAGCAATATGCCACGTACAGCGTTCAAGCACGTAATGTAGCGACGCGAGCCCAAAATAGGTGTCAATCTCGCGGTCGTAATCGTGGTCTTCAGACGAGAGTGCACGAGTGAGATCGCGAATTGCGGAGTGGATTTGCATGCGCGTCGAATTGCCAGTCACTTCGGCGTCCGCGGCGGTAGCATCAAACACTGAGGAACCTTGAGCAACGCTTTGATAGACACGTGCAATTTCGCACATGTGCTCAATTAGGTTCCACACCGTCCGATCACGACCTGGAATCTTCTTTTCGTGGAGGGAATCAGGAATGCGATCAAGTACTTCGTCGATTGATTGCAGGAATGTGATTTGACGTGTTCTAAGTGCCGCAGGCGAGAGTTGCGGCTTAGAGTCGTAGTCAAGTCCGACCAATCCTGCGACTTGCTGCAGGTCAACACCGTGTACGGCGCGATCTCCTACTGCAACGATCGGTACGGTTTGGTAGCCAAGGCTTTGCAGCTCTTTTTGCCGCGTTGCGTCGGCTCGGACGTTTGCGGAGTCGAACTCGACCGCACGGGCCGAGAGGAATTCTTTAACCCTTAGACAGCTCGTTCATCCAGGTTGCCAATAGACAACAGGCTTTGTGGGACTCATTCTTCGTCCGATTCCCAAAAAGGTTCATTGTTGAGCGGTCCAACGTTCTCGCCGAGTTGAATCAGCACCCCATGAGAACTCTTCGGCGAAATGAACGCGTCAACACCGCCTTCAGCCTCGTCGAAATGCTTGTCAACAACTCGCACGCCATCTGCTTCTAAAGCGGCGACTCGGTCTTGAAGTTTCGGCGTTTGTAGCGTAATGTGATGGATACCTTCACCACGCTTATCCAGATATTGCTGCAAGAATCCGTCGGGATTGATCGGTTCAAGCAGCTCAATGCAAAACCCCTGCAAGTCGAGGATACCGAGTCGAAAGTCGCCGCTGTGATGATCGACCACGTGTTGCAGCGTCGCACCCATTTGATCTTCCCAGAACTTCCGGGCTTCGTCGATGCTGCGAACGGCAAACCCGATGTGGTCGAGTTTGCCGATCGGTTCCTTGTTCTGCTCACTCATAGCTCTCACTCATGTAGACAAAAGTCAGCAGTCCAGGTTTAAGTGGTCAGCCAGCCGAATTGTTGAGGCTTTCGACCGGCACGTGGGTTGAGTGGCACATTGATCAATGTTGGACCGTCAAATGCCATGGCGTCGTCCAACACGCCTCTCAGGTCCTGCGGATCTTCGACGTAGTATCCCTTGCCGCCGAGTGACTCCATCATGCCTTCGTAGTGTGCACCGTACGTCAAAATACCTGGAGGAACTGTCTGGCCTTCTTTGAGCGGGCCAATACCGCCACCGATGCCACCGTTGTTCAAGACGATGAGCTTGATGGGTAACTTGTACCTTACCATCGTTTCGACGCCTTGCACCGATACAACTGGTTTGTCAGGATTGGTGACCGCAGCGGCAATCGCAAAGCCGAGACCAATTCCCATCGTTCCATACGTGCCGGCGTCAAGACGATGACGGGCTAGCTTGTTAAGCATCTGCGTGCGCCCGATGTCCATCGTGTTGGCTCCCTCTCCGATGATGATTGCATCATCCGGCAGCCATTCGTTGATGTCCTTGAACGCACGGTAGTAATTCATCGGCGATGCATCGTCTTCGATCATGCCTTTGACGGCTTCAGCATTGTCGTCTGCCTTAGCCTTGAGCGTTTGCCGCCACTCCGTGTCGTCAGGATAGAACCACTGTCGATTTCCAAGTGCCGTATTGAGTTGCTGCGTGATGGCTTTGCCGTCGCCTACAAGCGCTACTTCGGATTGGACATTTCGACCGATCTCCTCGGGGTTGATGTCCAATTGGATGACTCGTACGTCTTTGTTGAAACGTGGTGGAAGACCGAAGTGCATGATCCAATTTAGTCGAGCGCCCATCAGGAACACCACGTCGGCTTCACGAAGTGCTGTGCTTCGAGCTGCGCCGACGGACAGTTTATCGTCGTCAGGCAGAATGCCTTTACCCATAGGTGAGGCGAGGAAAGGTAGCTGCGTGCGTTCAATGAATGCTCGAACTTCGTCTTCTGCCCGAGACCACGCCATACCTTTCCCGACGACGACTAAGGGTTTTTGAGCAGACTCAAGCGCATCCAGCGCACCTTCGATCGCATCGGGAGCTGCAAGCGTTCGCGGCGGTTCAGGCACCCGTGAAATTGATTGGACTTCGTCCTCTTCGACTTCGCCGCGAATGATGTCATCGGGGAAATCCAGATATACCGGACCGGGACGACCGTAAATGGAACTTTGCACCGCTTGTGCGACGTAGTACGGGATTCGTTCGACGTGCTCGATATTGTGAGCGTATTTACAGTAGGGTGCAGCTAGCTCAGTTTGGCGTTCTTCTTGAAAGGCTCCCATACCGTTTTGGTATATGGGAGACGCGCCACCGATCAGAATCATCGGCCAACAGTTTTCTTTCGCGTTGGCCAATCCAGCAAATGCATGGATCACGCCCGGACCAGAGACGGTAAGGCACGCTTGGGGCCGTCCTGTTAGGTAGCCTGCGGCATGCGCAGCGTAGCTAGCTGCCTGCTCGTTACGCATACCAATGTAGGTGATGCCTTCGTTTTGGGCGGCTGCGGCCACGCCCTGAACGGGGAAGCCGACGATGCCAAACATATAGTCGACACCTTGTTGCTTAAGGCTCCGCGCCATTAAGGTCGCGCCATTTACAGTAGCCATTGTGTTCTCCTAAGTCCGCTGGCGATGCGTAACGATGCCGCGGATGTATCCACGATCGTGTAGGTCAAGAAAGGGTTCAGACGAAACGTCGCCAGCTTGCTAAGCAGTGTACGACGCGCTCAAACTAGCGTGGGATTTTAATTTAAGGCTCGTTGCGACCCCTATACATGTGCGTCGACAAACTCAACGTAACCTGAATTGTGCGGTCACCGGTGTTCGCATCGTCTCAAATCTGCTCTCTAGGAGCACGATTAAGCTAAGCAGCTAGTTTGCTACCGGAATATTGCAGAAACCGACGCCTCTATGAAGCGTGACTGCTGTCAAAATAGACGGCGGCGCACATTCCCAATCATAGGATCTTAGTTAACGTCTCTGCGATTTCCTCTGGCGCGACCTGAGGTTCGTAACGGTGAAGTACGTTGCCGTCGCCGTCTATCAGAAACTTAGTGAAGTTCCAACCGATATTGGGTTTTCCGTTAGGTCGTGCTTTCTGCGATGTGAGCCATTGGTATAGCTCGCACGCTCTGTCGTCGCGTACATCCACCTTACTGAAAAGTGGAAACGTCGCGCCGAATTGTGATTGCGCGAACTCACAGATTTGCGCATCCGTGCCAGGTTCCTGCTCGCCGAACTGGTTGCACGGGAAGCCTAGGACGGTGAAGTCTTTCTCTGCAAACTCTTTCTGCAGCTTCTCCAATCCTTCATATTGATGCGTATATCCACATTCGCTTGCTACATTGACCACCAAGCAATGCTTGCCTTTGAACTGATCGAACGAAACTTCGGTTCCATCGATCGCTTTCATATTGAATTCGTGAAATGCCATGTCTGTCTCTCAAAAGCCTCTAAATTTCGCATCGCGTTTTTCGCGAAATGCCGCTTGTCCTTCCTTGAAGTCTTGCGATAGACCTACCAACGGAATCACGGACTCGGACCATTGCATGGCTGTATCGAAATCCATGTGAGCCGTGCGAACTGCAAGGAGTTTACCGACCTTCTGACCGATGGGTGGGCCTGCTTCAAGTTCGAGTGCAAATTCCATCGTCTTTGATTCGAGCTCCTCGGGTTCAACGAGATAGTTGCTGAAGCCCGCTTCGTGCGCTTCCTCGGCACTCATGAAGCGCCCCGTCATCATCATCTCCATCGCTTTGCGCCATCCGAGCACGCGTGGTAAGGACCAAAAGCCACCCAAATCAGGATAGAGTCCACGTTTAACGTATGCGACCTGGAAGCGTGCGGCTTTCGAAACTACGGCGAGATCACAGTGACTCGCTAAATCGAAACCTGCACCAACGCAAGGACCGTTGATACTCGCGAGGATCGGTATCTCCATGCGACGAAGCGCGATGTACGTTTCAGTTTCGTGACGGAAATTCAGGCGATAGCCCTCAATATCCTGCATTTCGGGCGTCAAGCCTTCTGGTACTGGATCGGGATCGGGATTCGCAGCGCCACTGAAATCCATTCCTGCACAGAAACCACGTCCTGCACCCGTGATCACGATACATCGCAGACTGCGATCGAATCGCGCTTCGAACAAGACCTCGCGTAGTTCACGTAAAAGCGGGAAGGTCAATGCATTTAGTTTTTCCGGACGATTCAGCGTGATCCAGAGAATCCCCTCGACTTCGCCTCGTCGTTCTATTAGTAACGGTTGATCGTCAGACACGTTTGGTTTTATTCTCGCCAGCTTGATTAAAGGTCAGATTATTTATATGAGTACGTTCATCGGTCTCGAGGAACAAGAGTGGAGCAGTGCAGTGTCGCGAGTTTTCGATACGGCGAAATTGATTTAATATAGCGGGTTATCAAAACGCGACAAGGCACTCTAATGAGCCATGATTTAGTTATTCGCGGCGGTTCCATTGTTGACGGCACCGGGGCAGAACCGTTTTCTGGTGATCTCGCAATTGACGGTGATCAGATCACAGCCATCGGTCAAGTTGAAGACAAAGGCAAGGAAGAAATCAATGCGGATGGCTTAGTCGTATCGCCAGGATTCATCGATCTACACACCCATTTGGATGCGCAGATCGGTTGGGATCCACAGGTCACTTCCGTGTCATGGCACGGTGTAACGACCGCATTGCTCGGTAACTGCGGAGTCACGTTTGCACCATGCAAACCAAACGACCGTGAGTTTCTTGCGGGCATGATGGAGACCGTCGAGGACATTCCGAAGAGCGCGATCCTCCATGGATTGCCGTGGAACTGGGAGTTTTACGGCGGGTATTTAGATGCACTCGAAGCACTGGGACCATCTATCAATATCTGCGGACTCGCAGGACATTGTGCGATTCGGTTCTATGTGATGGGCGAGAGAGCAGTTGAAGAAGCAGCAACCGACGATGAGATCAGGCAGATCGCTGAATTAGCCGGTCGATCGGTCAAAGAAGGTGCGGTAGGCTTTTCTACGAATCGACTTCCTGGACATCGACTTCCAGATGGACGTTCGATTCCTGGCACGTTTGCCGACCGCGACGAGCTACGGGCAGTTGCGCGCGAAGTCGGCAAACACGGTGGATTCATGCAGACCGTTTCCGATTTCAAAGACTTTGATGCGGAAATGGATCTGATCGCTGACGAGGCGCGCTCATCTCGTGGTGCACTGTTTTCATCGGCGGCGGAGATCGGCACGGAGCGTTTGAATGAACGCGTTTCCGCAATGCGCGAGGAAGGTCTGAACGTTACATCGGTCACTGTTCCACGAAGTGGTGGCGGTGTTGGTGGTCTCTCGACGGATAACTTCTTCCGAACGCCAGCATGGAACGAACTGCGCAAGCTACCGTTAGATGGACGGCTAAAAGCGATTCGTGATCCAGAGAGTCGCGCGAAGCTGATTAATGAGATCAAAGGCCAGAACGAGCAAGTTATCAACGGTTTGAAGCGGTGGTTTTACATGGGTGACGGGCTTCGACCTTGCTATACCCAAGAGCTTGATCAGAACCTCGTTGAAATGGCAAAAGCTGCAGGCGAGCACCCGGTCGAAACGTTCATTCGTATTTCTGATGAGACTGACGGCAAGGCGCTTTTCCACATGCGTGGATTCAATGTTGACTTGAGTCAACTTCAAAAGCTGATCCAAACTGAATGGGCAATGCCGGGGTTGGGTGACGCAGGCGCACACGTGAGTCAGATGATTGACTCGGGCTGGTCAACGTTTATCCTCTCGCACTGGCATCGCGACAGCGGCGTTTATTCCATTCAAGAGGCCGTGCGTAGAATTACCGCCGTGCCAGCCAACGTACTAGGTTTAACTGACCGAGGCGTGTTAGCGGAAGGCAAGAAAGCCGACATTAACGTCTTCGATATTGCCAAACTTGAAGAACGAATGCCGGAAATCGTGCATGATTTTCCCTTTGGTGCGCCACGATTCATTCAGCGTGCTGCGGGATATCATGCGACTGTCTGCAACGGACAGGTTGTACTTCGCGATGATGAGTTGACTGGCGATTGTGCTGGTCGAGTATTGCGGAATTCGGCGTAACTGTTTGAATTCGCCAAATCACCTGGAGAAGAGATAGGCACCGTAAACGACAACTAGACGTCAGTCACAAATCGTTGCAAGCGAGCCCCACACTTTGGTGTGGGGCTTTTTATTTTTAGCGCCACAATCCGCACAATACGTCACATGACGGCCACACGACCCAATCTCGTTTTTATCTTCGCAGATCAAATGCGTGCTGATTGCATCGGCGCAGTTGGTGGCGAAGCACTGACACCTAATCTTGATCAGCTGGCGTCACAAGGGATTTTGTTTAACCGGTGCATGTCGAACTCCCCCTTATGTGTACCGGCACGAACTTGCCTGATGACGGGTCAGTTGGTTCGTGAAAATGGGATTTGGAGCAATCGCAGTGGTGCGGATCCTTTAGGTCCAAGCCACGTCCGGAACATCCGCGACTCGGGTTACTCCACGGCGGTTATCGGCAAAACCCATCTATGGCGACACGGAGCTGGCGGGAAGCCGGGCGTGCATGTGAAAGACATGGAGCATGTCTTGCATCAGTGGGGGTTTGAAGATTGTCTCGAACTCAATGATCCGATTGAGACCGCGTGGATGGACTGCCACTACACCGATCATCTCGGGGAGAATGGTTGGTTGGACATGCATCGCAAGTTCATCCGTGCTTGGTTTGCGGAAATGCGTAGCGGCAACATGACGCCGTGGGGTCAAGAACCTTCACCTGTCCCGCCAGGTGAAGACGAAGACTCTTTCATTGGCCGCAAGGCGGTCGAATGGATTGAGCGCTACGATGACTCTAAACCGTTTTACTTACAAATCCAATTCACTGGACCGCATGATCCTTACGATGGTCCAACGCCGTATCGGGACATGTACGTCGTAGAGGAACTGAATGCTGGCGAATTGGACCTTGAGGAAGCACCGAGTCGAGGTCTGGAGCGATTCCGCAGTCGTTCACCGTCAGTCGCAAGATCGACACGTTTCCAGCGGCAACGTTGGCGCGCATGGTACTACGCGAACGTAACGCTTATCGACGAGTGGGTTGGCGAAGTCGTTGGCGCACTTGAGCGCCAAGGTCTACTTGACGATACCTGGATCATCTTTAATTCCGATCACGGCGAGATGCTGGGTGACCATGGTCTACAGGGCAAAGCTGTGTTTTATCAGCAGGCGATGCATGTGCCGTGTCTCATCAGACCACCTGATTCGAACCAAGCACTGAAAAGCGAAGCGCTTGTAGAACAGATTGACCTGCCGGCTACGATGTTAGCCTTGACCGATGCACCACCGCTCGCGGACAGTCTGGGGAAATCTCTCTTACCATATCTCGACTTTGACGCGGCCGATCCGCAGCTGCATGACGGCAAACCGGCTGTACTTAGCGAGCTATTCGGACAAAGCGCAATCACGACTGATCGTTATACGTTGTCGATGCGGATCGAAGACCAGCGATTGGATTTGTTGTTCGACCGAGAAGAAGATCAAGGCGAGACCCGTAGTTTCGCTGAGGACTCAGATTACCAGGTCGAAATAAATCAGTTGATCGAAGCACACATGCAACCTTATGAAGAGCGCACGAATAAGGCATTGTTGAAGGACTATCGCCAGTATGTTCAAACGACTGGAAGCATCAACTAAGGCATGAGGATTCCACTGTTGTATGGCAAGCGCACACTAGATGTTCGCGTGCCTGATTCGCTCGATGTGACAGTCATTCGTAAACCGGAGATGCCGCTTGTTGCTGATCCTCTCGCCGTGACCGAGTCGTGCTTGC
>JAGWBO010000082.1:0-532 GCA_021295855.1 Pseudomonadales bacterium
TTGCGTGGTGTGTTTGGGATCAACACGCACCACCTGACCACCGGCGCTTGCAGCCTTGTAGTCCAGTTGCGTGATGAACATCCCCCAGTTCTGTTCGAGGATCGAACGATTCAAGCCAGCCTTTTGTTTGACCCCGCGTCCTGGATTTGCGACCGTCCCAGACGCCGATGCCGTCATCGCCTGGATGTCGAGATCTTCTAGCGCAAGCCACTTGCCGTGGTACGTGACGATCTCGTTCGTGAGCCGGTGAAGGGCGTGGTGCTGGCGCACGCGGTCGCTATAGCACGCCCGTGCTAACGCCTGGCGTCGTTTCATCCTTCGGTTTGAACCCAACTGGCACCGACTCAACGCACGTTGCTTGCGCTTGATGTCGGCACGATCCGGGATGTGGCGTGCGAACACCGTCCCGTCGGACAGCGCAGCGCGGAGATGCACCCCAACATCGATGCCGATGGCGCGATTCAACCCGATCCGGCGGATCTTCTCATCGCAAACCAACTGGATGAAGACCCCGGTCGGTCGCTTCACCACC
>JAGWBO010000082.1:750-10072 GCA_021295855.1 Pseudomonadales bacterium
CGGTCAAACTTGCGAAACCATTCATCGGCTTGGCGGATCGTGGTCAAAGAACCACGCTGGTCATACAGACCAATACTCCCACGGGTTTTCTGTTAGCAGTCGATCCGTTCCTGCAACGCGCCGTTGTATAGCAGGCGTTGCTGTTCAAGGAACTCCGCGAGGTTCCGATGCGTGTGCGCGTTCGGCTTGGCTTTGTAGGTATACGTAAGCACAGTAGAAATTTAATACGGACTTTAGGTAGTCGCCAGTTTAACAACACAATTAACGACACAAGAGCCAGGTTTTATTCAATGTCTTTTATTGAGTTTCCTTTTGACAGTTTCAAGCATTAATATCAAGCGATTATTTGAACACGTTAGACTAGCGGTAACGAACGCTCAATAATCATGGTTACACGTACAGTCAATCGAGATCGACACGAAATCGTAGCGGTAGTCCATACGCTCGTCTGGAACTCTAGCGGGACGCATCTAGTTTTATTAGAACGAGCCCACACAGGATTTATGGATGGTAGGCACACGCTACCTGGAGGACATTTACAGGCGGCAGAATCCATGGTTGACGCGGCAATTCGCGAGGTCAGAGAGGAAGTTGCGCTTGAACTTGAAGAAGCGCGCCCTTGTTGTGTCCTGCCGTATCGCGGAGGCGTTAATTTCGTCTTCTCGAGTACTCGGTGGCAAGGATCTGCGAAGAATTTAGAACCGGATCGTTGCGCGAGCGTTGGTTGGTTCTCGCGCGATGAACTTCCCGATACCGTGGTCCCTTGGCTGTCGAAGGCATTAGAGCTGCATGAATCAAGCGACTGGTTTTTCGATTTCAGTGGCCCATAGTTAGTGGAAGCCAGCACTCCTATCACAGTAATCGAGGCCAAGTCGCAAGGCAACCGCCAGAATTTCCCTAGCTACAATTCTGCCGCTCTTCGTCGCTGAGATTTGCCATGTCTGATCCTGTTCGTATTGCGGTCACCGGTGCGGCTGGCCAGATCGGTTATGCATTGTTGTTTCGAATCGCCTCAGGAGCGATGTTGGGAAACGACCAAGACATAGAGTTAAAGCTGTTAGAGATCTCTCCTGCTATGGACGCGCTACGAGGCGTCGTGATGGAAGTCGAAGATTGTGCTTTTCCTCTGGTGAAGAAGGTCATAACAACCGATCAACCTGAAGTCGCGTTTGAAGGTGTGGATATAGCGATGCTCGTCGGTTCACGGCCGCGCGGACCGGGCATGGAACGAAATGATCTGCTCGCGGCGAACGGCGCGATCTTTACGGCGCAAGGCAAGGCGCTCAATGATCAAGCGGCGAAACACGTCAAAGTACTCGTCGTGGGGAACCCAGCCAATACGAACTGCTTGATCGCACAACACAATGCTCCCGATCTCGATCCGGCAAACTTCACGGCTATGACCAAACTCGATCACAATCGCGCGGTTGCACAACTCTCACATAAAGTGCAAGCGGCAGTCGGCGACATTGAAGGATTGGCGATTTGGGGCAACCACTCTTCAACGATGTTTCCGGATTTGTTGGGTGCAACCATCAACAGCAAACCAGCGTTGGATGCCGTCAGTCAAGCTTGGTATGAAGAGGACTACATCCCCTCGATTCAGCAACGCGGCGCCGCGATCATTCAAGCACGCGGCTCGTCAAGCGCCGCTAGCGCAGCGAATGCAGCCGTTGAGCATGTTCGAGAATGGGTGTCGGGCTCCGAGCGAGTAACCAGCATGGGGGTGTTCAGCAAAGGCGAGTATGACACGACCGACGGACTGATATTCTCCTACCCCGTTACTGTGAGTAACGGTGTGCACAAAGTCGTCGAGAATCGTGAATTGAATGCCTTTGCGCAAGCCAAAATCAAGGCTACCGAGGCGGAGCTAATCGAGGAACGGGATACGGTAGCGCACCTGCTGTAGCGAGTTTGGAAGGTAAAATCGACCGCTTCCAAATTCGCAGTGAGAACTCAATTCCATGGCTAGTTTAGCGACTGGACAACGATTAAAGAGCGCTGTGTGCACGACAGAGATCATGGTGATCAGCGCGCCGGAAGGAGATCTTGAGCTAACTTGTGGTGGCGCCCCAATGGGCACGGAAGTGACGAACGACGACGGGTCGGTGAATCCGAGTTTCGCGAATGGGACTACGATTGGCAAGCGCTATGTCACGGAAGACGGAACACTTGAACTTCTGTGCGTTAAACCGGGTGATGGGTCCTTGGCTGTGAATGGGACCGAGTTAAAGATTAAGGAATCGAAGAAACTTCCTAAAACTGACTAACCGCGCAGTACCTAATAGATATCACAGCGAATACGATGGCGATTAACCGATGAACATCGCCTTATTTCTTGAAATGGCGGCGGACGCTCAAGGCGACCGCGTCGCGTTTAAGGATGCACTCACTGGTGAATCAATCTCCTTTGGTGGGTTGTACAAAGCCGCGCAGGCGAAATCGCAAGTGTTACATGAATCAGGCGTATCACATTGTGTCCTAGTCGACACTTCGAATCTGACCATTCCAGTTACGCTCTTTGCTTGTGGTTGGGCGGGCATACCTTACGTCCCGATAAACTACCGACTAACGGCGGAAGAAATTGATGCGCTAATCAATCGCGTCAAACCCGCATTTGTGGTAACTGATACGGAGCATCGACAAGCCTGGGCGGATCGTGATGAATTGGTTGTCCACGACCGTCAATCATTTCGCGAAGTCCACGCAACGTCCGCGGATGTTGCGCATTGGTCGATGGAACCAGAAGATGTTGCAGTCGTGTTGTTTACCAGCGGCACGACAGGCGCTCCGAAAGCGGCAATCATGCGCCATCGCCATTTGGTGTCCTATACGCTCATGATGGATTTCAACTCGGCCGATGACGACGAAGCTGCGCTCGTAACGGTACCTCCATATCACATAGCAGGAATTGCTGCGATTTTGACATCGGTGTACCAATGCCGCCGTGTCGTCCAGCTTGCAACGTTCGAACCGCGTAATTGGCTGAAGGTCGCTCGCGACGAGGATATCACTTCGACATTTGTCGTACCCACGATGCTCTCACGTATCGTCGAGTCATTGGAAGGCCAGCGAAGTGCGAATCTACCGCAGCTACGTTCGATTTCATATGGCGGCGGCAAAATGCCTCTAAACGTGATTCGTAGAGCGATGGATCTCTTTCCTGATACAGAATTTACGAATGCATACGGTCTGACCGAAACCAGCTCGACCATTACGGTGTTAGGTCCGGAGGAGCACCGGATCGCACTGGCGAGCGAGGATCCGAAGACACAGAAGCGTCTAACGTCCGTCGGTTTGCCAGTACCGGGAATCGAAATTGCGGTTCGCGATGATGAAGGGAAAGCCGTCCCAATTAATGTTCATGGTGAGATCTTCGTTCGTGGCGAACAAGTCTCAGGTGAGTACGAAGGCATTGGTAGCCGTGTTGACTCAGATGGTTGGTTTCCGACCCGCGATGCGGGTTTCGTTGACGAAGACGGTTACCTGTTTTTGGATGGCCGCGCAGACGATGTCATCGTACGTGGTGGTGAGAATTTATCTCCGGGCGAGATTGAGGACGTATTACGTGAACATGAAAGCGTGCGTGACGCTGCCGTTGTCGGCATGCCAAGTGAAGAGTGGGGAGAAGCTGTTGCCGCGGCCATCGAAGTGTCACGTGAGGTCACCGTGGAAGCGCTCCAGAGTTGGGTAAAAGACCACATGCGTTCATCGCGAGTACCCGAGCAGATCCAGTTTTGGGATGAATTGCCTTATAACGAGACCGGCAAGTTACTCAGACGAGTGGTTAAAGAGGCGTTTGCCAAACCCTCATAGGTAGCTGGAACTCTGGATCGAATCAATCCGCAAATACGGCAGAATCGATTGTCGCGCGCGAGTTATATCCCGTCTTAGAATCAATCGCGTTTACTCTGCTACGGCGTAAAGATCGCGGAAATTAGCTTCATAAAAACGCGATCGATCATATGCTGAACGTTGTACAAGCGCGGTATCGAATCGCTTTATCGGATCGCGACCTCCTTCCGCGTGAGGGTAATCGGAGGAAAACAGGTAAAGCTCGGGACACGATTCGCTCATTAGCTGACCGACGTCTTCGAACGGATATGGCGTAAATCGCAGTTGGTCGTGGAATTGCTCAGACGGTTTTCGTTCGAATTGAGCTAGATGTGGTTCAGATCGCGCCCAAATTTCGACTGCGTGATCAAGTCGACGAATCGTGTCTGGAACCCAACCTGCGCCAAGCTCGATGACTCCTCCTTTCAGTCTGGGAAACCGCTCAAGCACACCGTCGAGTACAAGCACAGAAATAAACCTCTGTGCGGCCTGAAAAATCACCGTGAGGTCCTTCGAACCGATGACTTCGGCACCGCCGCGTGCAGTTTGACGCTCTTCAATGCCATCGTTCATCCATGGGTCGGGAATCGACAAATTGCTACTACCGACGTGTTGAATGAAAGGCACTCCTGTCTCTTCGAGTTTTCGCCAGAAGGCATCGTGATCAGGATGTCCTGGAGACCGTCCACCAGGTGCTCGTGACGGAATCCAAATTGCACCAAGTCCAAGTTCAAGTGCTTCGTCGAACAACGTGTCCGCACGGGTTGGATCATCCAGTGGTGCCATACCGACGCCGATTAGTCTTGAATCGCAAGCGCAAAACTCGGCCATGGAACGATTGTGTGCTGCGGCCGCGGCATACATGACGCGGTCGTCCGTCGACCCAAAGATCTTGGTTGCGCAGAACGATGAAAAGACGACTTGCTGCTGAAAACCCAGGAGGTCTAGAGCCATGCCTCGTTCCATGCCGTTGAACGCGCCAAGCGCTGCATGCCATTTGGGACCGCGGGTGAGTTGATCACCTAGTGCAATGAGCTGTTCAACGGTCTCTTGCGTGTGACCTTGGGATCCCTCCAACTCACGCATCTGAGTGCCCACGTCCGCCAATCGGATGTCATCCAAAGAGGGAATCCAGGCGCGCATTGAAGATTCGACGTTTCTAGTCAGAAAATCGGGCAATTCCATGAGATGGCTATCAGCATCGCGAATCTCTCGGTTACCCGCGTACGTCATGCTTCCTGTACCGATTCTGTACCACGAAATGCATCAATATCAGGGCGACACACAAACCTAATTCTTGGCAAGTGGATTGTTGCGTTAGCGCCCCATGCTGTGACTGCATACACCGGATTGATTCCGTCACGCTGCCAGACGTTGGCGTCAAAATTGACAATCGTCGGAACATAGCGTTCGGTCCGACTGACTTCGTAACTAGGGTCGAACTGGACTAGACGTAACCCAAGTGGGGTGCTTGCACCGTGCATGGAAGCAAATAGTTGGAGGTCCGCGATCCCGAGCGACTCGGGGTTTCTCAACTGTATTCCAATCGCCTGCTGGTCGCCCACGGTTAGTTGAAATTCAGCCGCGTCATAACTACGTTTGAATTGGATATTCGCCTGAAACGCATTTAAACCCCAGTTTTTGGCTAGGTGAACCTGTGCTTTCTCGTTATCGATTGCTGCGCTAAGAAGGAATGCGCGCGGTCGCGCTCCGCTGCGACAAGAGATGCGAAACTGAACGAGACGGAAGGGACCCCAAGGTGAATCTGGCACGTCCCAACACGTCCATTGACCGATCGGCGGAATGGTTGGGTGTAACGCGGGTGGTAGAAATCGTTCTATCCCGGAAGCGGCAAGTTCGTAGTGTGCTTGGAGTATCTCGACGCCTTCTAGTACTTCTGGTTCGATTGCCCAAGTTGAAATAGTCGGCGGCTTGACGACAAGCTGTTCGAGTGGCGTGGTTCCGACTAGCATCGACCTAACTGGACGCGGCGAATTTTGGTATCACCTGCTCGCCAAATAGACGCAGGCTCTTCAGTACGTTTTCGTGTGGGATGCACTCAAGCGCGTTCAGCATGAAATTCACCTGATCTACGCCGAGAGATTCCCACTCACGGACTACGTCAACAATACGATCCGGGTCGCCGATCGCCATGCCCTCAGGAAGGTTTACGGTTTGACCTGGATTGGTTTCGGCCGGAGTTCGACGTCGACCCCCACCTGGCGAAATGTTGGCCAACAAGCCGTACGCGCGGGTTGGATAAGCCTCGCGCGTAAACAACAGATGTGAGTTTGCTTGACCAAATTGGCCGATGAGCGCATTGCCATAACGCGCAGCTTGCTCGATATCTTCGTCACAATAGAGAAAGTTCAAGGTCGCGACCTGATCGTTGACCACTGAACCGACTGGATCACAGAGTTGAATTCGACGGCGATACTCCTTCAGACGGCGTTCTTGCTCAACAAATCCTGCGGTTGCGACGCCAAGTGCACCTAAGCCTCGATCCGCTGCGTCTAGTTCCGTTCCTGGTGAAGTGACCGTTACCCACATCGGTGGGTGTGGATCTTGCACGGGTTTTGGCAGAACAGCACGTTCTGGCATGGAGAAACATACGCCTTGATGGAATCGTTCGAACAAATTCATCCCAAGTCTTCTTCGTCGTGTCGGGGTCGGCTTGAAAGCCGCCTAATTCCGTCCACGTTGACGAACGCGCTGTACCCAGTTCAAGCCGTCCGTTGGACAGAACGTCGAGTACCGCTGCTCGTTCGGCAACTCGGATCGGATGGTTCATTTCGGGAACACACACGACGGCACCGTGCCCGACGCGAATGCGCTCGGTTTGCATTGCGGCGGCAGTAAGAAACAGTTCCGGCGAAGAGCAATGGGAGTACTCCTCAAGGAAATGGTGTTCGACTGCCCATACCGTATCAAATCCGACTTCATCCGCTAACCGGATTTGTTCCAATGCGTCGTGATATACCTTTGCCTCAATGCCATTGGTAAACGGTCTAGGCACCGACAGTTCATAGAAGATGCCGAATTTCATGGTCATTTCACGATTCGTGTATTCGGATGTCGCGCCTGAGCGTTAGAGCTCGACGACAGCATGCCCAGGGCAGGTGGGCTCGCCTTCGCTGTTTACCACATTCACGTCTAAACGGACGATGTGTTTGCCGTCTTCGATGCTCTTCTCTGTGACTTCACCGACTACCGTCAGAACGTCGTCTTTTTGATTGATTGCGCGATATTGGCAACCGACTTCCTGAACGCGACCTTCGTCGCCGATCCAATCATGAAGGGCGTTTACGATGTACGCGTAGCGGAGATTCCCCATACCAAATGCACCTTGTTCGTTGCCCGCACGTCGTCCCGCTTCGTCGTCCATGTGGAACGGCACGAATTCCTCGTTAACCGCCGCAAAGCGATTCCACTCCGCAAAGCTCGTTTTACGTGACCATTCTGGTAACTTGGTACCTATTTCGATCTCGTCGAATGTAATGCTCATGAATCGGTTCTCCCTAATATCGAACTGAAATGGAGATGCGTGTTTTGACGAGTTCGTCGTTCTGATTTCGCCATTCTATTTCGGTTCGTACATACAGTGTGTGACCGAGGCGGCCTTCACGTTCTTCCCAACCAATAAGTCTCGAACGTGCCGAGATGACATCGCCAGGACGCATCGGTACCCCGTAAGTATCTGTTTGACCGCCATTCATACCGGTGAGTGACTTGCCATCTGGTCGTCTTCCAGCAAGCCCAGGCGCGAGAGCGGCGGGTCGCTCTAACGACCACGCGAACGGATTGAAATCTGGAGGCGCGATGATGCTCTGGTATTTGGTGGTTGAAGCGTACTCGGTATCCCAATAGATACGCGGTGGATGCTTCGGATAGTGCGTCGCCATGGCCCACCGCCTGATGTCGGTGTCTGTGATAGGGTATGACGAACGCGACGGTCCCCAAACGCCTTTTGACGCCAGCATCTCGTCAGTTACGTAGGTCAATTTGGTGTTACTCATGCGTTCATACGCTGTTGACTTAAGTGTGGATTTGAATAATCTGTTATTTTGCTTATGGGTCTCTGTGGCCGGATCTTTCGTATGCGGCAAACCTCCGATCACGCCTGTCGCTGAGTGTGTTCTCGATTGCTTACATCGGCTGAATTAACTGGTAACACGTACAGGACGATCACCGCAAATCCAAGCTATAATCCAAGCACTACTACATTCCCATTGATCAATAAGTTACGGAGGACGTGATCATGCGGATTCGAGTGGGTTTAGCAGGTATATTCCTCACGCTCAGCGTCTCGATGGCTTCGCAGTTGCAGGCAGAACCTGGTGGGATCTACTACGGTGCATCCGCGACGCTTCAACAAGCCGAAGTCCTTTATCGCAAGTCGGTTCTTGGCCGTTTCGAAGACTCAACAAATGAATCCTCCGAATGGTCCTCAAGCGGTGAGGTTGAAGATAAGCCTCTACAGTGGGATGGAATGCTGGGGTATCGACTCAATTTCGCAGACGGTACTCAGTTTCTCGCGCTTCAAGCTGAAATCGCCCTGACGGGCGATGACATTAGTGGCAGACTAGACGGGGCCGGGAATTCTCCTGGTCGAAATGTACTTGGTGAGGCTTGGCCAGAAGACTGGACGCTTGAAACTTCGCGTAGTATGGGTGTCGTTGCGAAATATGGTGTAGCACGTTCTCTTTTCGGCACGATCGACATCTCCTTGTACGGTTTAGCCGGAGTTCGTCAAACCACAATAGATTTTTTCTCTTCGTTCCACGGATGTTTCGAATTGGCGGGTTGTAGTGTTGATGATCTACGTACCGCGACGCAAAGCTACGACCCGCAGGTGAATCTCCTAGTAGCGGGATTCGGTCTTGAGACGGGGATCAGTGGTAAAACTTCGCTTCAGTTTGAGCTGCGCCTTGTAGAGGATTTTGAAGCTGACTGGATAGCGGATTTTGAAGGGGAGGGTTGGGAAGTTGATGCTCCTGGTGGATTCACCGTGGAAAACACCGATCTCGCCGTGAAGCTAATTCGTTACCTCTAATGTGAACCAAACTTCGGTTCAACATACCTCTAGACAAATATTCGTCAGGACTTAGACGATCCGCGAATCCGTTTTCCCCCAATATTCATCTTTGAGTAGACGTTTGTAGAGCTTGCCGGTCGGTAGCCGCGGCAACTCGACACGAAAATCAATACTGCGGGGAGCTTTGTAATGCGCAATATGGTCTCGTGTCCACTCTAGTAAGAGTTCCGCTTCCTCTTCTGACGGCTCGATACCCTCAACAAGCTGCACGACAGCCTTAACTTCCTCCCCCATTTCCGCATGTGGTACGCCAATTACCGCAACATCGAGGACGTGGTCGTGAACGACCATTGCGTCTTCAATCTCCTGTGGATAGATGTTCACGCCACCGGAAATGATCATAAATGTGGCTCGATCTGTGAGAAACAAATAACCATCCTCGTCGACGTAACC